>DAIRVB010000219.1:0-7087 GCA_036803065.1 Streptosporangiaceae bacterium | reverse complement strand
TCCTGGTTCCGGTCGCTGCTGTCATTGACGCAGTGGGCCTGGGACTCGGGGTGCCGGGCGCGCACAATTCTCACCCTGGCGCGTGGCTGCTCGCTGGGCCGTATGAGATGGCCCTCTCCAGCGTGGCGCTGTTCGCCGCCGATGCGGTCGCCCAGCGGCTGGGGGCGACGCCACCGAAGCGGGCGCTGCTCGCCGCCGCTGGCGCGGTTGCTCTTGGCAGCGTCTCGCTGGGCTGGGGGCACCCAGAGGACGCGGTGGCGGTGGGGTTGCTGCTGTATGCCATCCTCGCGCTCTCCGACTCTCGCGTTGGGCGGTCTGCGTGGCTCATCGGGGCGGCGGTCGCCGTCCAGCCGCTCGTTCTGCTCGCGCTGCCGGTCATCCTGACCGTCCTCCAGCCAGGCAGGCTGGCCGGTTTCCTCACCCGAACCGCGGCCCCGGCGGCGCTGCTGCTTGGCGTCGCGGCGGCGGCGAACTGGAAAGCCACCATCCACGCGGTGATCAGCCAGCCTAACTGGCCGGATATCGACCACCCGACTCCGTGGGCGTCCCTCGCCCCCACCTGAACGATGGCGCGGTGGCCGCCGGACCCGCCAGAGCACTGACCATCCTGCTGGCCTGCGGATGCGCGCTTGCCGTCCGGCACCGATGGCGCCTGGCCCGGCAGATGGCCGGGTGGAGCCCAGAAGTGCTCAGGGCACTGCTGTGGTGGGTGGCCGTGACACTGGCCCTGCGCTGCGTGTTCGAGCCCGTCATGGTCGCCTACTATCTATGGCCGGTACTGGCGGTCGCGCTCATAGTGGCCTCGCCCAACTGGCCCAGCCTCGTCGCCACCTCCGCCGCCGCCTCGGCGCTCACCTTCGTGTCGCAGGCCTCATGGCGGGGCCCCTGGATCTGGTGGGCAACGATGATGGCCGGACTGGGGGCAGTCCTCTTGTTCGCCGCACTCAGCCGCGCCGGCCGGGCCGGCATACAGCCAGCTACCGCCGACGGCGGGCTACTTCCCGCTGGCGCCGTGGGCGGCTTTGCCGGGATCAGCGGCCGGTGACCCCGTCGATGCTCTCCCGGAGGAGGTCAGCGTGTCCGTTGTGGCGTGAGTATTCGTAGATCATGTGCACGTACACCATGCGAAGCGCGAAGATCTCACCGCCCGCGTCGACAGGGTCATCAAAGGCCATGCCCTTGACGGCTTCGTCGGACTGGCGCCACTCGGCCTGCAGGCGCTCGAAATCGGCCTGGGCTTCTTCCGCCCTGGCCTCGTTGAAGTCAGCGTCCTTGCAGGCTGGGTCGTACATCGGCCCGACTGGCTGTCCCGCCGCGCGCTGCCGGAACCAGATCCGTTCCACCTTGGCCACGTGCCGGACCAGGCCGAGCAGGGACAAATTCGACGACGGGATCGGCCGGCTGGCCAGCTGCTCGCCGGTCAGGCCGGCGCAGATGTTCAGCAGCGTGGTGCGCTGCCAGTCCAGGAAACCCTCGAGGATCGGCCGGTCGTCACCGGTGAGCGGCCCGTCAACCGGGCTCGGGGTGGGTACAGTCCACGTCATCCGCCAAGCTTGCCAGGAGCAGGCGTCTGCCGTGCAGCAGCCCCTCCGGCACCAGATCGGGCCGCCGCATGGGCGTAGCGTGAGAGGCTGCCCGCGCACCCGCTGGAGGAACCGATGACGCAGAGTCCCGACACCGGCGATGACGGTTTCCGCCGTGACCGCCGGCAGCACGCCGGAGCACCAGCCCACCTCGACGACGATCGGCTGGCCCACCTGGCCGAGGAGGAACGCGTGGCCGCCGGGCTGGACGACTTCGACCCCGACGATGTCCCCGCTGCCACTGACGCGCCGGTGCCCGCCGATATCACCGAGTCCGAGCAGTACCAGGACGAGCTGGGCGAGATCAAGCGCGAGGTGGCCAAGGGCGAATTGCGCGAAGGCGACCACCGCGATGCCTTTCCGCCCACCCATTACGACGAAACGTGAAGGGAGTCACCACATTGCCTGACGGGATGTCGCTCTACGCCGCGATACTGGGCGATAGCGCGGATGACAGCCAGCTCGCCTGGATGATGGAGGGCCTGCTCACCGCGCAGGTCACGTCCGCGCTCGCACGGTTAGGTGTCCCCGATCACCTGGCAGACGGGCCGCTGACCGCGAGCGAACTGGCGTCCCGGGTAGGCGCCGGGGCCGACACCCTCGCCCGGCTGCTGGCCGCCGCCGCCGTCTACGGGCTGGTGACCAGGGATGGCAGCGGCAGGCACGCCCTCACCCCGACGGGGGCCCTGCTGCGCACGGGCGCCCCGGGATCCGCGCGGAGCCTGGCGGTGGGGTACTTCAGCCTCCCGTTCTGGGAGAGCGCGGGCCGGCTCGCGGAGACCGTGCGGAGCGGCGAGCGGGTGAACCCGGCCGCACCGGGCGGGATTTACGACTACTACCAGGGTCAGCCGGATGAGGCAGTCTGGTTCGCCCGGGCCATGGCCCGGGTCACCTCGATACTCGTGGGCCAGCTCGAGCAGACCGGTTTCAAGCCGCTGGGGTCCGGCCGGATCGTGGACGTGGGCGGCAGCCGCGGCACGCTCCTCGCTCACCTGCTGAACACCGATTCCTTGGCCACCGGGGTGCTGTTCGACCGGGCCGAAGCGCTCGCCGAGGCGCCAGCGTTCCTGGCCGAGGCAGGGGTCGGCGACCGGGTGGAACTGGCGGCGGGTGATTTCCGGGAAGAAGTCCCGGCGGACGGAGACGTCTACGTACTCAGCCAGACCCTGCACAACTGGGATGACGAGCAGGTGCGCACCATCGTCGGCAACTGCCATCGCGCCAGCCGGGCGGGCGGCTCGCTGCTGGTGATCGAGTATGTGCTCCCGCCGGGGCCGGAGCCGTCCCTGGCCCACGTGATGGACCTGATCATGCTGATGGCCCTGGGTGGCCGGGAACGCACCAGCGCCGAGCACGAAGCCCTCCTCGGGTCCGTGGGCTACGCGCTGGCGCGGGACACACCGCTGACTGACGTGCTGCCCTGGCGGGTGCTGGAGTTCCAGCGGATGTGAGCACAGACCCCGGTCAGACGAGTGCGGCCTGGCCGGGGGCGGGTAGTCCTTGACCGTGACCAGCTGGGCACGGGCCCATGTCGTTCCGTCAATTTCGAAGGGCTCATTATTGGCTTCGGAATGCCCTATGCACGGAAACCCAGGGGGCGTATTGTGAAAACAAGCTCCGGACCCAGGCCGCTGCATGCGCGACACGCGCGATGCACAGCAGGGCCCGGATTTTTTTTTGGGAGAGATTCATGGCCAGCGCCGACAAAGGCGCTACTGAGCAGAGGATGGCGAGAATCGTGGGTGAATTCTTCCCCCACGGCGATCCATCCAGCATGACTGACTACCGCGTACGTCATCCGGTCACTGACTAAGGAGTCGGTTATGGGTATCATTGCTTGGATCGTTCTCGGCTTGGCCGCAGGATTGATTGCCAATATGCTGATCCCTGGCCGGAGATCGCAGGGCCTTCTCCTCACCTGCCTGATCGGCATCGTGGGAGCGCTTCTGGGCGGCTGGGTGGCCACCAAGGTGTTCCACATCCACAGCCTGCAGGGGTTCTTCAATCTGTCTACGTGGCTCACCGCCATAGCCGGGGCGGCTGTTCTGCTGCTCGTCTACCACCTGGCTACCAGCCAGTCCGGGCGGTCCCGGCGGACCGGGCGGTCCCGGCGGACTGGGACCTCCCGGCGGACCGGGAACTCCCGGCGGACCGGAAGATCCCGGCGGTCCGGCTGGTACGCGCATCGCTGAGACACGCCCTGGTACGCGCATCGCTGAGACACGCCGGGGCGCCTCAGGCATGCTGCGAAGAAACGCTGACCACCTCGCCCCGCTGGGCTGATCCCGGCGGGGCGAGGAGGCGACGACGGGATCGCGCCCGGCGACGCCCCTGGTACCTGTACCGGCTTACCGGCGGCAGGCACTTAACTAAAGCCCTTGACCTGACACACGTTATCGGTTTTGTAATTCCTTGTGCGCGAGGGTCAGGGAAGAGTAATATAGTGCATGTTGCTCCGGACCTAGGCAGCTGCACCCCGCGATATCTGCGGGCTGCGGCGCAGGCCCGGACTTTTTTTGTTTCCGCTACCCGGTCCTGAACTGGCAAGATGCGGCGACCGAAAGACGGTCATTAACAAAGGAGCCGGTCACGGGCGCCATCGCGTGGATCGTGCTTGTGTTCGCCTGCCATCCGCTCAATGGACAGCCGGGCCGGCGTGCGCACCGCTGAGAAGAGCCCGGGGCACTCGGAGGCGGCTATGGCGTTTAGTTCGCCCGCCTTGCCCGCCTCGGCCGGGGCGCCGGTGCGGATTCCGCCCACGCCTGCGGGCCGGATGCGTCAGCAACTGGCCGGGCTGGACGACCGGGAACTGCTGGAAATCGTCCACTCGGAGCCGCTGGCCAGTGTCCTGCGCGACGCGGCGTGTGAACTGCTGGTGAGCCGCCACCGGCGTCTGGTGTGGTCGTGCGTGCAGCCGTACAGGTGCAGCCCTGAGCCGGCCGAGGACCTGGTGCAGGTGGGCTATGTCGGCTTGGTGAAGGCGATCAACAATTTCGATCCTGCTTTCGGCGGCAGCCTGGCGGCCTACGCACAGCCGTGCATCAGCGGCGAGATCAAACGGCACTTCCGGGACAAGCGCTGGCAGGTCCATGTCAAGCGCTCGGTGAAGGAGCTGGTGCTGGACGTCCGTGAGGCGACGAGGCAGCTAACCCAGGACCTGGGCCGTGTGCCGTCCGAGTCCGACCTGGCCCGGCACCTGGGGGTCAGCGGTGATGATCTGAGGGATGCCCAGCGGGCGGAGATGGCTTTCCAGCCGTTCTCACTGGATGCGCCGCTGGCGGGCCGGTCCGAGACGGCGAGCCTGGCCGACCTCCTGGGCGAAGAGGATCCGGGGATGGAGCGCATGCTCGGCATGCAGGCCGTCGCGGCGCACTGGGGCGAGCTGTCCGCGCGTGAACAGACGATCCTGACGATGCGCTTCTACGGCGAGATGACGCAGGCCCAGATCGGCGAGCAGCTCGGCATTTCCCAGATGCAGGTCTCCCGCCTGCTCGCCCGCGCGCTCGCCTACCTCCGCCCGCGTCTGCTCGGGGCTGCATGAGCGCCGCTGCCGCAATAGGCCCAGGAGATGATCCGCGGCGGGAATGTGATATCCATGAAATGGCCGACGCGGAAGTTCCTGCTGAGCGTCATCATTGCATCGCTATCGATCACGGCCGTGCTCGGAATCATCGGTGTCCTATGGACCGGCCTTGGCGAAACCGGCGCGAAAATACTAGGCAGCGCGATCGGGGTCGATGTCGCGAGTGTCTTGACGCTGTGCTGCGCGAGGCCGGCGACATCAGCATTGCACCGCGCGGTGCAGGTGACAGGCATCCTGAGTGCATGCCTCGGCGTGGTTACCGGCCTTTATGTCATCTGGCTGGCTGCCAGTGGCCTGGGAGATGTCATGACGCGGACAGCCGTGGTGCTGTTCCTCCTTGCGGCCGCCTCGACGCACGCCTCTCTGATGCTTGCATGGCGTACATACAACCGGCCGATGAGAATCGTCGTGCCTGCGACGATTCTTTGTATCGCCGCCGCCGAGCTCATCGCCAACTCGTGGTGTTCCCCGGCTTCGACCCGGGCAGAGAGAGCTACCTGAGGGCACTAACGGTGGTCCTGATCCTGGATGCGCTTGGCACCATCCTGCTCCTGCTCCTGCATCGCTTCGGACCGCCACGGTCCGATACTGCGGTGGCAGGAGCCACTGTCCACCACCCGTCGCCGAACCCTTCGGGCGTGAAGCTGCCAGCAGTTCTGTGACGCTCACCGGCAGGGACGGCCGCAAGCCCGGGACTTCGGCCGTCCCTGCCGGTAAGGACCGTGGCCCCAGGGCCCCGGCATACTGGCGTGATGTCCGGTTTGGTCATGCTGGGCTGAGTCCGAGGGTGGTCAGGGTCCGGGCGGCGTCTCGGCTGTGGTTCGGTCGTTCCGCAGGCCACACATCCCGTCTTACTTAGCGTGGGCGTTGACGCCAGCATTGTCGAGCCGCGTTGCATGGCGGGAGATGGGACAGCCTCTACGGTGCGGGCGACCCTGCGCTTCTCTAGCCTTCGACTGGTACCTCAATGAGCAGTGTGGTTCCGCTGCCGGTCGGGCTGGTGACTTCGAGCGTGCCGCCGAGCGCCTCGATGCGATCGCTGAGCCCGACCAGTCCCGATCCCTGGCCGGGGTCGGCTCCCCCGATCCCATCGTCGCGGACCGCGAACTGCAAGATCGCGTCGTGTGTATCGAGTTCGACGTACACGACGGATGCGTGCGCGTGCTTGGCGGCGTTGGTCAGCGCCTCTGACACCACGTAGTACACCGCGACCTCGACATGCGCTGGCAGCCGTCGCTCGGCGCGCAGGTCGAGCTCGACCGGTACCGCCGAACGGCGGCACAGCGCTCTGAGCGCCCGCTCCAGGCCACCCTCAGACAGGATCGCGGGGTGAATCCCGTGGGAGATCTCCCGCAGCTCGTCAGAAACGCTCGCCAGCCCCTCGGCAACGCGCGACAACGCGCCCTCGAGCTCGTCGAGCTGCGGGGGCACCGTCGCCTGCGCCGCGCGCAGCTCCAGCCCGAGCGAGACGAGCCGCTGCTGGATGCCGTCGTGCAGATCGCGTTCGATCCGCCTCCGCGTCTCATCCGCGGCGGCGACGATCCGCGCCCGCGAGGCCATCAGCTCGGCGTGGCTCTCCGCGTTCGCGATCGCCGTGGCGACGAGCTCCGTGAAGCCCGTGAGACGCGATTCGGTGTCCCGAGGGAGCGGCTGGTGGGTCTGCTTCGAGTGGATGAACAGAGCGCCCCACAACCGCCCCTCGACAACGATCGGGCTGCCGACCGAGGAGCCGATCCCGAGCTCTTCGTGAACGAATGCGGCGATGTGCCCGGGAACGCCGTGGTAGTCGTCTATCCGGACGGGTCGGCCCGTCCTCGAGATCGTCGATGCCAGATCGCCCCCTTCGAGCGGCCACGGACCGGGAACTAATGGGTGCTCGCCTTCGGCGGCCCAGGTAGCCAAGACAGTCACCGTGTCATTG
>DAIRVB010000218.1:0-7122 GCA_036803065.1 Streptosporangiaceae bacterium | reverse complement strand
CCGAAGGCCTGCAGGCTCAGGCGGGCAGGGTCACCGGGGTCCTGTTCGCGGTCGCGCTGCTGGACGCCTCGGTCATCGGCGCCTTCGCTGTCTCCCTCGCCACCGCGTACGCGATCGGCGACGTCCTCGGCCTGAAGCACTCACTGCACCGGGGCGTGCAGGGCGCCAAGGGCTTCTACGCCGTCTACGGCGGGCTCGTCGCCGCCGCCGCGGCGGTGGTGCTCATCCCCGGCTCCCCGCTCGGGCTGCTGACCGAGGGCGTGCAGACCCTGGCCGGGGTCCTGCTGCCGTCCGCGTCGGTGTTCCTGCTGCTGCTGTGCAACGACCGGGAAGTCCTGGGCCCGTGGGTGAACGGCCGCAAGACCAACATGTTCACCGCCGCTGTGGTGGCCGTCCTGGTCGCCCTGTCGGTCATCCTCACCGCATCGGTGCTGTTCCCGGCGATCACCCCGGGGCAGATCCTGGCCATCATGGCCTGCTGCGGCGGCACGGCGGTGCTCGCCGCTGGCTACGCCCTGGGCCGCCGGCCGCGCGCGGGCACGCTGGCAGCCGTTCCTGTTGACCGGGCCGGCCGGGAGGCCTGGCGGATGCCGCCGCTGACCCTGCTGCGGCGCCCGGCCATGTCGGCCGGCCGCAAGATCGGCATGTCGGCGCTGCGGCTCTACCTGGCCGTTGCCATGATCCTCGTCATCATCAAGATCGTGCAGCTCGCCCTCGGGCACTGAGCCGCGCCTGCGGGCGGGTCAGCGCAGCGGGGCCGAGCCGCCGGGAAGGAGACGTCATGGCCGCAGCGCGTGCGGAATTCAGCCGCCGTACCGTGCACCAGGTGCATGGGGCGAAGCTGGCTGCAGACATCATCATCATCATCATCATCATCATCATCATCATCATCATCACCGCCGCGGTGTCCTCGGTGCTGCTGTGGCGCGGACGCACCGTACCCGGCCTGCTCGTGGCGGCGCAGCTACGGACGGGCTGACGGCGCCGCAGTCGGATGAGGACGTGCATCATGCTGTTCCAGCTTCCTGCTGACCGCCACGGCGCTTCTCGCCGCCGAAGGCAGGCGCCGCGGTGATCGTCGTGGTGTCGGCGCTCGCGCTGACACCACGCGAGGTACGCAGCATGCGGGCGGGAGACGTCACATCGGGGCATGATGGACCGCAGCGCGCGGAGCCAGCACGCCCGGGAGTGAACCTGCCGGGCGGAGGCGAGCCCAACGCAGCGCCCGCGGGCCGGGCGAAATAGACTCGGCTGAGGCTCCCGCGCCGCACGGGCCGGAAAAAGATCCCTGGGCCGGGCCACGCAGGGGGGCGGCCGCCCGCGCCAGCCCACGACGATGATCAGACGACGGTGAGGAGCAGACCAGGTGAGCTTGCTGGAGTCCATCGCCGGTCCGCGGGACCTCAAGGCACTCGATGCCGAGCAGATGCCCGTCCTGGCGGCCGAGATCCGTGACTACCTCATCCATGCGGTATCCCAGTCGGGCGGCCATCTCGGGCCGAACCTCGGGGTGGTGGAACTCACCATCGCGGTGCACCGGGTGTTCGACTCGCCGAGGGACCGGATCGTCTTCGATACCGGGCACCAGTCGTACGTGCACAAGCTGCTCACCGGCCGCCAGGCTGCCTTCGGGTCGCTTCGCCAGCGTGGCGGTGTGTCCGGCTACCCGAGCCGGGCCGAGTCCGAGCACGACATCGTCGAGAATTCGCACGCCTCCGCCAGCCTGTCCTACGCCGACGGGCTGGCCAAGGCCTACCGGCTGCGCGGCGAGTCGGACCGCACGGTGGTGGCGATCATCGGCGACGGCGCCCTGACCGGCGGCATGGCCTGGGAGGCGCTGAACAACATCGCCGCGTCCCGGGACTCACGGCTGGTCATCGTGGTCAACGACAACGGCCGCTCCTACCAGCCGACGATCGGCGGGCTGGCCAACCACCTCGCCTCGGTCCGCGTGACGCAGCGCTATGAGAACGTGCTGGACTACATCAAGACCACGCTGTCCCGGACCCCGCTGGTCGGCCCGCCGGTCTACGAGACGCTGCATGGCATCAAGAAGGGCATCAAGGATGTGCTGCAGCCCCAGGTGCTCTTCGAGGACCTGGGGCTGAAGTACCTCGGGCCCATCGACGGCCACAACGAGCAACTGGTCGAGAACGTGCTCCGCCGGGCCGGTGACTACGGCGGCCCGGTCCTGGTGCACGTGATCACCAGGAAAGGGTTCGGTTACGAACTGGCCGAGCAGAACGAGGAAGACTGCCTGCACCAGGTCCCGCCGGCCGCCCCGGTGACCGGGGCGCAGGCAGGCACCCACCCGGTTGCGTCGCCGCGGACCTGGTCCATGGTTTTCGGCGACGAGCTGGCCGCGATCGGCGCGCGCCGGCCGGACGTCGTCGCGATCACCGCGGCGATGCTCCACCCGACGGGTCTCGCCGCGTTCGCGCAGGCCTTCCCGGACCGGGTGTTCGACGTGGGCATCGCCGAGCAGCACGCCATGACCAGCGCCGCGGGCCTGGCCATGGGCGGCCTGCACCCCGTGGTCGCGATCTACGCGACGTTCCTCAACCGGGCGTTCGACCAGGTTCTGATGGACGTGGCGCTGCACAAGCTCCCGGTCACCATCGCGCTGGACCGGGCCGGCGTGACCGGCCCGGACGGAGCCAGTCACCATGGCATGTGGGACGGCTCGATCCTGCAGGTGGTGCCTGGGCTGAGAATTGCCGCCCCCCGGGACGCGACCCGCATCGCTGAGCTGCTCAACGAGGCCGTGGGGGTGAACGATGGCCCGACCGTGCTGCGCTACCCCAAGGGCACGGTAGGAGCCGAGGTCGAGGCGGTCGGCCAGCTTGGCTCGATGGATGTGCTGTACCGCCCGGACGGCGGCGGGCCCCCCGACGTGCTGCTGATCGGCGCCGGCCCGATGGCCGGGGCCTGCCTGGATGCCGCGGGCAGGCTGGCCGACCAGGGCATCAGCGTGACCGTGCTCGACCCGCGCTGGGTCAAGCCAGTGGACGTCGCCATCGCCGAGGCGGCCCGCCAGGCGAGGCTCGTGGTGACGGTCGAGGACAACGGCGTGGCAGGCGGGTTCGGTGACGCGGTCTGCCGTCTCCTGCGGGAGGCGGACGTGCACACACCGGTGAAGACGTTTGGTCTCCCGCAGCAGTTCCTCGCGCACGGCAAACGGGAGGAGATCATGGACGAGACGGGCCTCACCCCGCAGCACCTTGCCCGGCGGATCACTGAGGCGGTGGCCCGGATCACTCCCGAACTGGCGCACAACCCCCAGTCGTGAAACCAGCCATGGCCACACTGGAGGTCGCGGTCATCGGCTCTGGCCCGGCCGGGCTGTACACCGCGGAGGCACTGATCAAGCAGTCGGCCGCGCTGGACCCGCCCGTCAGCGTCCGGGTGGACGTGATCGACCGGCTGGTGACCCCGTACGGCCTGGTCCGCTACGGCGTCGCCCCGGATCACCCGTCGATCAAGTCGATCGCCGAATACCTGCGCACCGTCCTGGAGCACCCGGACGTGCGGTTCCTCGGCGGCGTGCACCTGGGCCAGGACGTGACCCGGGAGGACCTGCTGGCCGGCTACGACGCGGTGGTCTACGCGACCGGCGCGATGCGGGACCGCCGGATGGGTATCCCGGGCGAGGAGCTGCCCGGCAGCTACGCGGCCACCGACTTCGTCAACTGGTACTGCGGCCACCCGGACATAAGCATGGACGCGTTCGCCCTCGATGCCGAGTCGGTGGCGGTCATCGGGGTCGGCAACGTGGCGGTCGACGTGGCCCGCATCCTGGTCCGGGACCCGGCCGAGCTGCGCCCCACCGACGTGCCGCAGCCAGTGCTTGAGACCCTGATGGCCAGCAAGGTCCGCGACGTCCACGTGATCGGCCGCCGCGGCCCCGCTCAGGCCAAGTTCACCACCAAGGAACTGCGCGAGCTCGGCGAGCTCAGCGGGGTGGACATCCTGGTTGACCCGGCCGAGGTCGACTCCGTCGTGTCCGACCCGGCCGGGCTGAGCGCCCTGGCCGCGGAGACTGACCGGCGGGTCCGCGGCAACCTGGCCGTGATCAGGGGCTGGGCGGACCGGGCGCCGGCCGGGGACGTGCGGAGGCTGACCGTCCGGTTCTGGCTGCGGCCCGAGCAGATCGAAGGCACTCAACGGGTGTCCGGGCTGACTGTCGAGCGCACCAGGCTGGACGAGACGGGCGTGCTCACCGGAACCGGTGAACTGGAGACCATCCCCGTCCAGATGGTGCTGCGCAGTGTCGGATATCAGAGTGTGCCGCTGCTGGGAGTCCCGTTCGACGAGATCACCGCCACCGTGCCCAACTCTGAGGGGCGCGTCCTCGGCCCGGACGGCGCGCCGCTGCCGGGGGAGTACGTGGCGGGCTGGCTCAAGCGTGGCCCCACTGGCGTCATAGGTACCAACAAGTCCGACGCAGCCGCGTCCGTTCGTTCGTTGCTGAGCGATTGCGCGGGGGGCGGCGGAGCGCAGCACGGGGATGCGGCGCAGCCCGGGGACGCGGCGCAGCCCGGGGACGCGGCGCAGCCCGGAGACCCAGCGCAGCCCGGGGACAAGGGGCGGCAGGCTCTTGAGGACCTGCTCGCGGCCCGCGGGGTCACGCCGGTGAGCTACGCGGACTGGCTCAGGGTGGAGCGGGCCGAAGCGGCGCTGGGCGGCGAGCTTGGCCGTGGTGCCAGGGTCAAGCTGCCGGGGCGGGAGGCACTGGAAAGCATCTGCCGCCCGCCCGTCTCCTGATGGCGCCGCAGCCCTCGTTCCCCCGCCAGTTGGCCAAGGATTCAATTTCCAGGTGCCACGCGCGGGCCCCGGGACTCTTCGGGATGCGATCCCCGGGGACAATGGGGGCATGAGCGTTGACCAGGCAGGTATCGAGCGGGGTGAGAACGGGGCGAGGCGGGCGCCGGGCGGCGCCAAGGGCCCGGAAGGCGATCCGCAGCGAAATGCCGCGTTGCGGCTCGCCGGAGATGTGCCTGGTGACCAGCCCGCCGGGGACCCGGCTGGCGAGGAACTGCCCCCGGACCGTTACTTCGACCGTGAGGAGAGCTGGCTCCGGTTCAACCAGCGGGTGCTGGAACTGGCCGAGGACGAGTCGATTCCGCTGCTTGAGCGGGTGCGCTTCCTGGCCATCTTCGCGAGCAACCTGGATGAGTTTTTCATGGTGCGAGTGGCGGGCCGGATGCGGCGGATGGCAACCGGCCTGCCGGTGGAGAACCTCAGGGGGCTGCCCACCGACCAGATACTTGAGCGCACCCTGGACACCGCCCGCGAGCTGAGCCTGCGGCACGCCGAGTACTTCATCAGCCGCGTCGTGCTCGCGCTGGCCGCGGAGGGCATCGAGATCTTGCGCTGGAAGGAGCTTTCCGCCGACGAGCAGGAGAACCTGCAGCAATTGTTCCGGGACCGGATCTACCCGGTGCTCACGCCGCTGGTCGTGGACCCGGCCCACCCGTTCCCCTACATTTCTGGCCTGTCACTCAGCCTGGCGGTCATGGTCGCCGATCCGCGCACCGGCGTGACCATGTTCGCCAGGGTGAAGGTACCGCCGCTGCTGCCCCGGTTCCTCACCGTCAGCGAGTACCGGTTCGTGCCGCTGGAAGACGTGATCGCGGCGCACCTGAACGAACTGTTCGTCGGCCTTGATGTCCTGGAGCAGCACGTGTTCCGGGTCACCCGGACCCGGGACCTGGAGGTGGACGAGGACGTCACGGAAGATCTGATGCAGTCGCTGGAGCGTGAACTGCTCCGGCGGCGTTTCGAGCCTGCCGTCCGGCTCGAGGTCGAGGAGTCGATGTCCGCCGAGGTGCTGGAGAAGCTCGTCACCGAACTGGGCATCGAGCGCCGGGCCGTGTACCACCTGCCGGGGCCGCTGGACCTGTCCGGGCTGAACGCGATCGCCGACCTGGACCTGCGGAAGCTGAAGTACCCGCGGTTCGTCCCGTCGGACTCGGCGGTGCCGCAGGACGCGGGCATCTTCAGCACGCTGCGCAAGCGGGATGTCCTGGTGCACCACCCCTACGACTCGTTCGCCAGCACCGTTGAGCGGCTGACGGTGGAGGCGGCCGCCGATCCCCGGGTTCTCGCGATCAAGCAGACCCTCTACCGGACCAGCGACACCTCCTCCATCGTGGAGGCGCTGATCGACGCGGCCGAGGCGGGCAAGCAGGTCGTGGTGGTGGTGGAACTCAAGGCCCGCTTCGATGAGCGCGCTAACATCATCTGGGCGCGGAAGCTGGAGGAATCGGGCTGCCACGTCGTGTACGGCTTCATCGACCTGAAGACGCACTGCAAGATGGCGCTGGTGGTCAGGGAAGAGGCCGACGGGACGTTGCGCCGCTACTGCCATATCGGCACCGGCAACTACAACCCCGCTACCGCCCGCTTGTATGAGGACTTTGGCCTGCTCACGGCGGACCCGGTGGTGGGCGGGGACGCCACCGACCTGTTCAACCACCTGACCGGGTACAGCCTGAAGAGTTCCTACCGCCGGTTCCTGGTCGCCCCGGAGGGGCTGCGGACCGGCCTGCTGGAGCGGATCGATGAGCAGACCGCCCGGCACCGGGAGGGCCTGCCAGCCAGGATCCAGCTCAAGTGCAACGCCATCGTCGACGAGGCGGTGATCGACGCGCTGTACCGGGCGTCCCGTGCGGGCGTGCCGGTCGACCTGTGGGTCCGGGGGATCTGCGCGGTCCATCCGGGGGTGCCCGGCCTGTCGGAAACGATCAGGGTGCGCAGCATTCTGGGCCGGTTCCTTGAGCACTCGCGGATCTACGCGTTCGGCGATGACGGGGAGGTCTGGATCGCCAGTGCCGACCTGATGCACCGCAACCTGGACCGGCGGGTGGAGTTGCTGGTCCGGGTGACGGACGCTGACCAGCAGGCCGAGTTGCGGTCGCTGATCGACCGGGCCATGGACGAGAACACCTCGTCGTGGTGGCTGGGCGCCGATGGGACGTGGGTCAGGCATCACCTCGATTCCGACGGGAAGCCGCTGCTCGACCTGCAGCAGTACCTGATTCAGACCCGGCGCGTGCGGTCTGTCCCTGGCCCTGATGCCGATGGATGACTCGGCCGCCGACGATGAGATCCGTGCGGCCG
>DAIRVB010000217.1:2415-7128 GCA_036803065.1 Streptosporangiaceae bacterium | reverse complement strand
GGGCAGGATCGGCGCCGCCCCGGTCGGGATCGGAGCGGTCATGTTCGGTGCCGGCGAGTTCGGCTTCGCGGTGGGCGTGGGCGTCGGGACCGCCGCTGATGGCGTGGCAATAGGCGTTCCGGCCGATGGGACCGGCGCGGGCAGCGTCGCGGACGCTCCGCTGGCCGGCTGCCCGCCACCGCCGAGCAGCATGAACATCGTGCCGCCCAGCACGACGAGGCAAGCGACACCGGCGGCTGCCGCCAGCACGTAGCTGCGTTGCGAGCGCGGAATCGAGGGCGACATGAACTGCCGTGGGAAGCCGGCCCCGTCGAACGGCTCCGAACGGTCCGCCACCTCGTCCCGGTAGGACTCCGCATCTGGCGAGTCGTCTGAGACGAGATGCATAACATCCGCTCGCAGGCCCGTCGGGAGCATGGCCACCGGGAGCAGGCCGAGCAGCATCGCGGGGCTGAGTTCGTCACGCTTGCGCTCGCCGCAGACGTCGCAGCGGTCGATGTGCCGGTTGACCCGCTTGCGGATCAGCGGCGTCAGCTCCCCGTCCCAGCCATCCAGGATCTCCGCGAGATCCGGGCAGTACTCCTGCCCGGAACGCGCCACCAGCAGCACGCCCAGCGACGTCTCGAACTGGCTGCGGGCCCGCGAGGCCAGCGCGTGCGCCTGGTTACGCGGCACCCCGAGAACATCCGCCAGATCGGCATGGTCGAACTCGTGCCGGAGGTTGAGCTCGATGATCTCGCGCTCGCCGGGATTCAGGCCGCCCAGCGCCGCCCACACCAGGTCACGAAGCTCCGACTGCTCGACATCGTCGCCGAGATCAGCCACATCATCTGTCATCTCGGCCGCCTCATCGAGCGGCGTGGCCAGGGCGCTGGCCCGGAGCCGGCCGTGGCACTCGTTGCGTGCCACCGCGTACAGCCACGATCGCAGCCGCTCGGGATCACGCAGCCCCGAGACCTTCGCTGCGGCGATGATGAAGGTGTCCTGAACCGCGTCCGCCGCGTCGGCCGGCTCGCCAAGCAAGGAGCGGCAGTAGGCGTACAGACCCCGGGCATATTGGTCGTAGGCAGCCCCGAGGCCGGCCGGGTCACCTTCGATGATGGAGTCCACAATCTCGCGATCGAACATGCGCATACCGTAGGACTTCGAGACGATTTGTGATAGGGGGGCGGCGGGATAAGTCCGTTACGCCCGCCGCGCCACAGCCCGATCAAAGCTCGAAAACCCGGTCCGTGCGCACCAGTGCGCCGTTGCCCCAGGTGACCTGGTAGGACGCCGCAGAGCCGGACCGCTCGCGCCGACAGCCGATGAGCAACTGCATCGAGTCCTCCGGAAGATACGTCCAGCAGGCGCCCGTCCAGCGTCCGCTGACTCGCGGGCGGCACCGACGGCGCGAGGCGCCGCCGGTGCCGTCCCCCGTTGCGAGATGGTCAGAAAGAGGTGCGGCCGGAGTCGGATGGGGCTTCGTCCGACCAGCGGCACCGGTCACCGTTGTGGAGCACAGCACCACCCCGGCGGTGGTGCAGGCCCCGGACGCGGGTAGCCGGGGTGACGCACGTGTCGTCGCCCCCGGTCAATCTGGCGCCACCGGTAGCCCTGCGGGCATCCCGGCCCTCCCCCGGTGGCGGACAGCCCGGACGGGCTGCCGGTTCCGCTCACCGTGAGCCCGTGCGCCTGCTCGCTCGCCGGTGACCCGCCGTGAGACCCGGTCTGGGTGGGTGCCGTGGCTCCGGGGTGGCGGTGGCCCCCGGGGTGACCGTGGCACGGGCAGACGCGCCGACCGTTGCGTCCGGGTATTCAAGCTGGGCGCGTCCTGGCAACAGCAGGACGGTCGCTGTCGCGGCGGTCAGCGCACTGACCGCGACACCTGACACCCGGGCGAGCGTGTTCATCGTTGATCTCCTCCCGCGACGCCGCGGCGGCTGGATGCGAGGTGTGCGGGCTCGCCGCCGTGACATAGGTAGGAGTCCTGGCCCCCCCGCCGGCCAACAACTTTTCCGTGCGTTTTTCCGGCGAAACTTCTGGCGGCCCCGGCAAGCCGGGCTGCGGCGGCTCATCCTCGAGGCGGGGGCACGCACCGCACTGCGGCGGCGCGGGTGACGGGGGCCTGGCCAGATAGCTGACGCATTCCGGTCGGGTTTCCCAATACTTCCGGCCCCAGAGAATACCCCTACGAGGTTTCTGGAATACATTCCAGAAACTCGCCAGATACCCCTGCCGGGTTTATGTGGTATCCCCTCAGGGTTCGAATTCCCGCAGTTTCCCGGGGCGGCTCATAGCGGAATAGATTCCTCCGCAACCCCGCTTGCACCGGCGGGAACTGCCACCTACCCTTTGACTACTGTCCTTGATGGCGCCGAAGATCGTGGCACGGGTGCTTGCGGTCACGATCCATTCCAGCAATGCAGTCGATACGAAAGCCCCAGGGCCGGCGAGTTCCGGTCAGGAGAGTCAGCGATGAGCAATATGGCCGCCACGGGGAGCCGCACTGCGCGGCCGCACGTCCCCCGGGCGGCCGCGGCCACCCGGGAACCGCCGGACACCAGGCGCATACTGCAGTTGTGCCTGGGCAGCCTGTGGCTGCTCGACGCCATCCTGCAGTACCAGTCCTTCATGTTCACGCGGGCGTTTGGCCAGATGCTCGCGGCGACCGCCCCGGGCAACCCCGCTCTGATCGCCAACCCCATCACCTGGGCCGCCAGCCTCGTTGAGCACCACGGCGAGGCGCTGAACACGAGTTTCGCGACGGTGCAGTTGCTGCTAGCCCTCGGGATCGCCTGGCGGCCCACCGTCAAGATCGCCCTTGGTGCCTCGATCGCCTGGTCGCTCGGTGTCTGGTGGCTCGGCGAGGGACTCGGGTCGGTGCTGACCGGAAACGCGAGCCCGGTCAGCGGAGCCCCTGGCGCGGTGCTCATCTACGCTGTGCTCGCGGTGCTGCTGTGGCCCACGGACCGCGGCAACGCGCCGGCCCCTTCGTGGCGGCGCGGGCAGTGGGTGCGCGGGCTTCGCGGGCACTGTGGCTCGTTCTCTGGGTAAGCATGGCCTACTTCTCTCTGCTGGCCGCCAACCGGACGCCGCAAGGGCTGCATGACACGATCTCCGGCATGGCGGCCGGCGAGCCGGGCTGGCTGTCCTCCATCGACAGGTTCGCGGCCGCGACGGTCGCCCAGCACGGCCTGGCCGCCGCTATCGTGCTCGCGATCCTGCTCGCGGTCATCGCGGCCGGCGTCTACCTGCCGACGCCCGCCGCCCGGGCCACCCTCGTCCTTGCCGTCGTCGTAGCCGCGGCCATCTGGGTGTTCGGAGAGGCGCTCGGCACGATCTTCACTGGCGGCGGCACCGACCCCAACTCCGGCCCGCTGCTGGTCCTGCTGGCGCTCGCCTACTGGCCAGGACAGATGAGAGACAGTGAAGTGCTCACCCGCCGGCGGCTACCAGACCCGAGTCTGCCGGACGGCCGACCCGCTAACACTCATTAGGACGGTGACGTGGCCGGACCCTCCTGGCTCGCCGACATCTTCGCGGGGATCATGATCATCATGGCCGTCTACTGTGCCAGCCGCCTGGTCATCGCCGCGGCACAGCGGCGGCCCACCGAGCATGACGTGGACCTGGTGCACGTCGTCATGGGCGTGGCCACGGCCGGAATGCCGTACCGCGCCTTAACCCCCTGTGGAGCGGCGCCTGGGCCGCGGTGTTCGCCGCCGCCACGGCGTGGTTCGGCTGGCGGGTCTTCCGGGGCTACCGCCTCGCCAGCCCCGACAGGTTCGTTCATGCCCACCACGTACCGCACCTCATCATGTCCGGCGCCATGGTCTACATGCTCGTGGCGGTGTCTAGTTCCGGGTATGTCTCTGGCCCGGGAATGGCGAGGGCCGGCTCGGCGGGTAGCACGGCGCATCTCCCGCCGGTCGCCCTCCTCCTAGCGCTGTTCATGATCGGCTACGTCATGTGGGTCGCCGACCGGCTGCCGGCCCTGGCGCCCGTGCGGGCCTGGATCGCGCCTCCGGACGTGGCGCCGGGCATGCGCGCCCCGGCCGAGCTCGTTGCCCCCTTCCCGCAGATCGCGGCCGTGCAGGCCGCCCAGGACCAGGGCAGCGGGCACGGAGGCAGCGGGTGCGGGAGGAGCAAGCGCGGGGGGAGCGGACACGGAGGCAGCGGACATGGAGGCTGGGTGCACTGGGGCACGGCGGCGGCGGCGCTCTCCCCGCGCCTAGCGGCCTGCTGCGAGATCGCGATGGGCATCACCATGGGGTACATGCTGATCCTCATCGTGTAGCCGCTCCGCCGCTCACTGGCTGAGCTCACCTGCCGTGAATTGCCCGGGCGCACGGCCCTGGCCGGGCGGGCCCACATAGGCCTGCGCGATGTCCAGCCATCCGGATGCTTCCCCGCCGCGGGCGGTGATCGCGAGGTCGGCCCGGTGGCGGCGCTGGGTGACCAACAAGCAGAAGTCCAGCGCGGGCCCGCTCACAACCTGGCTCGCGTCCTCCGGCCCCCAGGCCCACAACTGGCCGTCCGGGCCGGCCAGTTCCACCCGGAACGGCTCCGCGGGCGGCGTGAGACCCCGGGAGACGTAGGAGAAGTCCCTGGTCCGCACGCCGAAACGGGCGACGTGCGCGATCCGCCCAGTGGGGATACGGCAGACCCGACGGGCGTCAGCGATGTCCTGGCCGTGCCCGAACAGCTCCATGATCCGGGAGGTGGCCAGGG
>DAIRVB010000217.1:0-2315 GCA_036803065.1 Streptosporangiaceae bacterium | reverse complement strand
ACCGGCTACCCCTGGCATGCGGCCCATCCCCTACTGAGCCAGCCTTGACTACCTCACGTATGGTAGTCAGAGAAATACTAAGAGTAATAAGATCTTGCCAGGCTCTAAATTCCGGGGGGCACCAGGACCTCCGGCGCAGGAGCTGGCTGCGGTGGCGGCGAGGTCCGCGCCTGATCTCCCGGCGCGGTATCCGCGCTGCGCGTGGCTGCTTTCGGCCGGGATAGCCGAGTAACGATTGGACCGATCTTGCCGGATGGTTCGACTCAGGTAGCGGCCCACCGGTGGATGGCGAGAACTGCTCTGGCCGCTACGGGTACCAGCGTCTCCCTGATGGTTGTGGCGGGGGCTGGGGGCCCGTCCCCGGGTGTGGGTGTGCGGGCCTTCTCGCCTGCGCCGCCGTGGCCGCCGTGGTTCGTCCACGTCTCTACCTCGCCGATGCTGGTATCGGCCGTGTTGTGGCTGGCGGTACTGCTGGGCGGTGTCGGCCTGGCCGCCGGGCTGGTGGCCGCTCGGCGGGGCTGGCGGCCCCGTCCCCGGCGGTTGATCCTCGGGTCCGTCGTCGCGGTCGTCGCCCTGATGGTGATCCCTCCGGTGGGGTCCAACGACCTGCTGGTGTACGTGGCGGCCGGACGGATAGCCGCGCTCGGGCACAGCCCGTACGTCATGACGCCAAGGCAGTTGACGTCCTCAGGCGACCCGATCGGGACCGGCACGGTGTTTACCTATCCAGATGTTCCGTCGCCGTACGGCCCGGTCGCGACCGGGACCGAGGCGGCCGCGTCGGAACTGGGCGGGACCTCGGTCGCCCGCACCCTCTTCTGGCTGAAGGTGTGGGACGCGCTCGCGTACCTGGCGCTGGTGTTTGCGCTGGACCGGCTGGTGCGCTCCGATGCTGCCCGGCGGGTTCGCGTGCACCTGTTGTGGTCGGTAAACCCGCTCATGCTGTTCGAGATGATGGCCAGTGGCCATAACGATGTCCTCGCCGCGGCCGCGGGCCTGTCCGCCCTGCTCGCCATGCGGCGGGTGGATTCCCGCCGAGCGCTGCTGGCCGGCATTCTGCTCGGACTGGCAGCGGCCATCAAGGCACCGTACGTGCTTTTCGGTGCGGGCCTGGCTTGGTGTGCGCGGCGGTCCCCGCGTACGCTCGCCGCTCTGGTGCTCGGGATGGCGGCTGCCCTGGTCCCCGGCTATGTGCTGGCCGGACGGGCTGCAATCTCGGCTACCACGGGCATCGCGGGCAGAGCGGTCGGCCAATCGCCCTGGGCTCTGCCCGTCCTCATGCTGCAGAAGGTGCTCCACTGGCACGCCTCGAACGCCCGCATCGACACTGTGGCGTTGATCGGGTCTGCGGTGCTGGCCGCGGTCCTCCTGTGGCGAATGCCGTCTGGGTCGCGGGACCGTCCGGCCGTCCGGGTGGCGCTGGCGGCCTCGCTGGCCTTGCTGTTGCTCTCGCCACAGCAGCAGCCCTGGTACGCCGCCCTGATCTTTCCGCTCCTGGCCCTGTTCCCCGCGAGCAGGCTGGATTGGGTAGCGGTGGCCTTGGCCAGCGCTACGGCCGTGGGCGAGTTGCCCGTCGTGTTCCTCACGGGCCTGCATCCAGCATGGCTCGCCGCGTCTGCCTTGACCGGGGAGTTGGGGATCGTTCTCCTCTGCGTCACTGAGGCCGGGTTCACTCTGCTCTGGCTGTGCTTCACAAAGGACTGGAGGCCGGTGACTGACCTGGGTGCTCCGGTCCAGGTTGTTCCCGGCGACTTCGCGTCGAGCGACACCATACGGGCTGAGCATCGATAACACCCTGTAGTCAGATAACGTCACTGCGTGACAGCTTTTGGAGCTGGCCGAGAGGTCCGCGGGGTGGACGAGCCGCTGCTCGGTCAGCCCGGCGGGCACCCTGACGACGCAGCGCTTCGCTCCCGCTGGGAGCGGTCGCGCCACCTGCTGGCCTGGCCGGCGGCGGCGGCCGTGCTGTTCGCCTGCTACCTGCGGGTGTCGAGGACGGTGCCGGTCAATTCGGACGGGGCCAGCGATGCCTTGCAGGCGTGGGACATGCTGCATGGCAATCCGCTGCTGCACGGCTGGTGGCTGGGCGACGTGACGTACTACACGACCGAATTGCCGCAGTACGCGCTGCTGGAACTGGCCTTCGGCCTGCACTCCAGCGTGGTGCACGTGGCCGGGGCCATGACCTATACCCTCGTGGTCCTGCTCGCCGCCATGCTCGCTAAGGGAAAGGCGCGGGGGGCGGCGGGAACCGGCCGGGCGCTGATCGCCGCCGGGATCATGCTCGCCCCGCAACTGGGCGGCGGAGCCTTCAT
>DAIRVB010000216.1:2658-7135 GCA_036803065.1 Streptosporangiaceae bacterium | reverse complement strand
GGACCACCGTGTTCCGGGCGGGAGCGGGGCCGGTCGCGCCGGCGGTGGCCGGGACCGCGCTGGGCGGCACGAAGCTCAGCCTGGCCGCCTATCACGGGCATGTGGTGGTGATGAACTTCTGGGGTTCGTGGTGCACGCCCTGCCGCGCGGAGGCCCCGGCGCTGGCCCAGCTCGCCCGGCAGTTCCGCGCCTCCGGCGTGCATTTCCTCGGCGTGGACATCAGGGACAGCCCGGCCAGCGCCGAGGCGTTCATGCGCGACTTCGGCATCCAGTACCCCAGCCTCAACGATCCAAGCGACGCGATTGCCCTTGATTTCCGCAGCACCGTGCCGCCAGCAGGGGTCCCGACCACACTGGTTATCGCCCGCAGCGGCCGGGTCACCGCACGAGTGATCGGCGAAGCCTCCTACAAGGGCCTCAAGCACCTGATCGCCCAGGCGGCGGCGGAGCCCTCATGACAGAACCTTCATGACACAGCAAACCGCGGGTGGTGACCCGATGACCGGACTGCGTGTCCCGCCTGGGGCGAAGCACCCGGATGAGGCGACCGCGCAGCGATCCGAACAGCATGCCGCGGCCGCGGGCGGGCGCACGGCACCGGGTGGCCCCGGCGTGTTCGGTGTGCTGGGTTGGCTGCGGTGGGCGTGGCGGCAGCTCACGTCGATGCGGACGGCGCTCGTGCTCCTCTTTCTGCTCGCCGTGGCGAGCGTGCCAGGGTCGGTGCTGCCGCAGCAGGGAATCGACCCGCAGTCGGTGCAGCAGTACTACGCCTCGCATCCCTCGCTGGCCCCGCTGCTGGCCAGGCTGTCCCTGTTCAACGTGTTCGCCGCGCCCTGGTTCGCCGCCATCTACCTGCTGCTCTTCCTTTCCCTCGCCGGATGCGTGGTGCCGCGCAGCTTCCGGCTGGCGCGCTCGGCGCGGGCGCTGCCGCCGCCTGCGCCGCGCAACCTGGCCAGGCTGCCCCAGTCGGCGAGGCACGAGACCGGGCTCGCGCCGGGGGACGCCCTCGACGCGGCTGCCGCGGTGCTTGCGGCCCGCAGGTTCCGGCTGCGCACCGGTGACGGCTGGCTGTCGGCGGAGAAGGGCTACCGCAGGGAAGTCGGCAACCTGCTCTTCCACCTCGCGCTGCTGGGGCTCCTCGGCGCGGTGGCCCTCGGCGGGCTGTTCGGCTACAAGGCAGACCGGCTCCTGGTGGCCGGAAGCTCCTTCGCCAACACCGTCACCTCGCTGGATGAGTTCCATCCCGGCCGCGCGGTGTCGGCGGTGGACCTGCAGCCATTCAGCATCGCCCTCAACAGGTTCACCGCCTCGTACATCACGTCGGGCGCGCTTCGCGGGCAGCCGTCGGCGTTCGACGCGTATATCCGCTACTCGGCCGGGCCAGGCTCGCCGACGCGCCCCTACGACTTGCGGGTGAACCATCCGCTGAACGTGGACGGGGTGAAGGTGTTCCTGATCGGGCACGGGTACGCCCCGGTATTCAAGGTCACTGACGGGACCGGGCGCGTGGTCTTCGACCAGGCGGTGCCGTTCATCGCTGTGCAGCAGTCCGGCCTCACCTCTGAGGGCGTCGTCAAGGTGCCGGACGCCCGCCCCGACCAGCTCGGCTTCGCCGGCGTGTTCCTGCCCACCGCGGTGGATGCGGGGGGGCAGCTCGAGTCGATCTTCCCCGCTGCGGAGAACCCCAGGGTGAGCCTGGTCGCCTACGCGGGCAATCTGGGCATGAACAGCGGGCCGTCGCAGTCGGTGTACCAGCTGAACACGGCCGGCCTGCGGAAGCTGCCAATCTCGCCCCGGCCGCTGGCGCCTGGCCAGTCGATGAAGCTGCCGGATGGGGCAGGGACGCTGACGTTCACCGGGTACCAGCCATGGGTCAGCCTGGCCATCACCTACGATCCTGGGACGCTGCCCGCCCTGCTGGCCGGGGTGGCGGCATTGCTCGGGCTCCTGCTGTCCTTCTTCGTCAGGCGCCGCAGGATGTTCGTGCGCGCCTATCCGGGTGCTGACGGCGCCACCGTGGTCGACGTGGCCGGGCTCGTACGGTCCGACGCGGGGGGCGGGTTCGAGGAGGAGTTTGAAGGACTGGCCGAGGCGCTCAGGTCCGCGCACGACGGCCATGACGTCACCGCTGACGTCACCGCTCCGGCGCCGGCCGGTACCGATAGTTCATCCCGCACCGATACAGCAGGGGAGTGAGGCTCGTGTCCGTCAACTTTGGTCTGGCCCAGCTGAGCAACCACTTTCTGATCTGCACTGTCCTGCTGTACTCGCTGGCGTTGCTCGCCTATGCGGGGGACTTCGCTTTCGGGCGGCATCCGTCCAAGGGTGAGACCCCGGCGGCCGAGGTGCCCGAGCTCGTCGCGGCCGGCGTTCCCGCAGCCGGCGTTCCCGCGGCCAGCGTCGGCGCGCGGTCAGGGTCGGCCGCCGCCGGGTACGAGTCTGCGGGGTCCGGGTCGGCCGGGCCGGGGTCCGAGTCTGCTGGGTCCGGGTCTGCTGGGCCGGGGCCCGGGTCCGGGTCCGCCGGGTCCGGGCCGGACCCTACCGGGTATGCGCTGCGGCTGCCAGCCTCCGCCGGCCAGGGTGGGCGGAGCCGCGGCTCCTGGCTGCCGGCCGGGTCCTGGGTACGGGCGGCCCTGGTGCTGAGCGCGCTGGGGCTCGCTGCGCACGTCATCGGGGTGACGACCCGCGGGCTCGCCGTGCACCGGGTCCCGTGGGGCGACATGTACGAGTTCGTCACGTCGGTCACCTGCGTGGCGGCCATCTTCTTCCTCGCGCTCATGATCCGCTACCGCGCGTATTATCTGGGCCTGTTCGTGATGGCCCCGGTGCTGCTCGCGCTCGGGCTCGCCGAGACCGTCATCTACACCCCGGCCGGCCAGATCGCCGTGGCGTTGCAGTCGTACTGGCTCGCCATCCACGTCACGGCGATGACGCTGGCGAGCGGCACTTTCGTCGTGGGGGCCGCTCTTGCCGTGGTGTACCTGCTCACCGACCGGTACGCCCGCCGCGTCGCGGCCGGCCGGCAGTCCGCGTCGGTCGGGGCATTCCGGTTGCTGCCCGCGCCGGAGGTCATCGACCGCTTCGCCTACCGGACCGTGATGTTCGCCTTCCCGATCTGGACATTCGGCATCATGGCCGGAGCGATCTGGGCGGACACGGCGTGGGGCAGGTACTGGGGCTGGGACCCCACCGAGACCTGGGCCTTCATTACCTGGGTGGTATACGCCTGCTTCCTGCACGCGCGCGCCACGGCGGGCTGGCGAGGCCGCCGGGCCGCCTACATTCAGCTGATCGGGTTCGGCTGCCTGCTGTTCAATCTGCTAGGCGTGAGCATCTTCATCACCGGCCTGCATTCCTACGCGGGTCTGAGCTAGACCGCCCGTCTCCGAACCGGGGTAACTGTCGCTCCCGGACCAACGCAGCGGCCACCCGGAGGCAGCCTGCCGGAATTGGCCCTCGGCGGAGTGGCGGTCGGCGGGAGGCGGCAGCCGGGGTGGACTTGGCGGCCGACCCTGGAGGCCGTGGCCGACCTGGGAGTTGGCGGCCGACCCTGGAGGCTGTGGCCGGCCTAGGAGCTGGCCGCCCACCCGGAGCTGGCGGTCGGCCTGGGAGCTGGCAGCGGGCCTGGGAGGCGGTGGCGGGCCCGGCGGGGGCCGCCACCCTGTGGGCATTCGTTATCAGTTCACTGATCTCTGTTTCGCGAGTCTGAGGTGGCGCTGCCGTCAGGCATCGTAGCCGCGCTGCCGGCGGCCACGAATCAGGCGGTCAAGTTCGCTGAGGAACTCGGGATCGTCGTCCGGACCGTACGGGCCCGCCCACTCGTGGGACGCGTTCGGTTGCCGCGCCACGTCGGCGTCGGTGGTCAGCGCACGGCCGGCCGGGTGCCTCCGGAAGGCAGCCTCTGCCGCCGACCCGGCAGGATAGACCAGGCGGCGTGGCCGACGTGTCCGGCGCCTCCAGAAACCGACCGTGAGCAGGGCGAAGAAGGCGCCCAGCAGCAACATGGCCGAAGCCTAGCCGCCGTCGGGGCGGATTCGTTGGCGAATGCGGGTAGTTATCGGGAATAGCCCTGTGGGCAGTGAGGCGTGACGTTGAGTAACGGGAGATGACGTTAGAGATATTTCGTCATACCCTGGGCCCCTGGACTACCTGGCACGCGATCGCGGGAGTACGGGAGTACGGGAGTACGAGATATGCGACTGCGGCTTTTCGATCGCGTCCGCCGGTCAATCTGGCCGGGCCGGGCTGGCCTGCGATCGCCTACGCGCGCGAACGCGGCGCCCCGGCCCAGCGGCCCGGCTGCGACAAGCGGCAGGCACCGCCGCGACGAAGGCTGGCCGTCCGCCGCCGAAAGGATCGATACCGCAGCGGCCCGGCCGTCATTAAGCCGCCCTACGACACACCAGCCTCTGCCGCGGCGCCGTCCAGTTGACTCGCCTCCGGCTGGCGGGCCCCAGGCTGGTGGGCCCCAGGCTGG
>DAIRVB010000216.1:0-2558 GCA_036803065.1 Streptosporangiaceae bacterium | reverse complement strand
CGGCCCCTGGGCTGGTGGGTCTCAGGCTGACGGGCCCTCGGCTGACGGGCGGCCATCTGGGCCGCTCGCATGGCCGGCCCGGCGGCCTGGGCCGCCCTGGCCGGACGAGCCGTCCCGCCCGCAACCGACTAGCTCAGCTGCGCCTGGCCGGACCGTACCGGGGTCGGCTGCGTCCGGCCAGATCGTACCTGACCCGGCTGCGGCAGGCCCGGTTGCGGGAGACCGGGCTGCAGGCGATCGGGCTGCGGGAGGGCCGGCCACCATGCCGGGCCAGCCCGCTTCCGGCGGCGCTCCGCCCCCCTTGCCACGCCGGAAAGTCCGCAGCCGTCATGCTGGGCCGGGGGCTCCTGCCGCGCCGGGCGCAGGTAATCCGGGTGTAGGTAATCCAGGCGCAGTCGCTCCAGG
Source organism: Streptosporangiaceae bacterium (assembly GCA_036803065.1). GTDB lineage: Bacteria > Actinomycetota > Actinomycetes > Streptosporangiales > Streptosporangiaceae > JAWWPY01. The sequence goes on along the minus strand of DAIRVB010000216.1, from coordinate 2,153 downwards.
TGCCCGTGCCCCGGGTACGGGAGCCCCGGGTGCGGCTTCCCCGGGTGCAGCCTTCCCGGGCACAGGCAGTTCAAGTGCACGTTCCCCGGGTGCAGCCTTCCCGGGTACGGGTACAGCCGCTCCAGATGCGCGTACCCGGGGTGCCGCTTTCCCGGGTGCAGCCTCTTCCGGTGCGGCGGCCCGAGGTGCTACGGCAATCCCAGCCGGCAGCCACCGGTCCGGGCAGGCCAGAGCCGCGATCCGCCCCGATCCAGGACGCGACGGCGCACAGGCACGCGGTGCGGCCGCGTCCGGCCAGGCCAGGCCGAGACCCGCTGATGCCCAGGCGCGATTGCCGTGGTACGAGGTCGCCCACGCGCGGAGGGCAGCGGCTGGCCACCGCGACTGCGGTCCGCTTGAGTTCCTGCTGCACCGCGAGTGGGTGGAGGACACAGTGCCGCCTCCCGAGATCGTCCGGGCCATCGAGCGGCTCGCCGAGCTGCCGCCAATGATCCAGGAGAGCCTCGCGGCCGGGCTGGAGGCCATCCACGTGGGGGTCGGCGGCGTCCCGGAACTCGACGACATGGGCCGCCTGCGCGGAGTTGCGCTGCCGTCTGGCCGCGCTACCTGGGACGCCTGCGCGGGGGCCTACGGCGAGCGCAAGATCATCGTGGGCTCCCGTCCCTCGGCCGCCCCCGACGTCATGTGCCACGAGGTCGGGCATGCCCTCGACGACATCGACGGCCCAGGCGGGCGCTGGCAGTCCGATTCCGCCGAGTTCCGCAAGCTCTACGACCGCTGCCTGGCCTCCCTGGTCAGTGACTTCCACAAGCAGGCAGGGTCGCTCGGCCGGAGAGAATTCTTCGCGGACGCCTTCGCCGCGATCGCGTCGAGGCAACGACCCGCACTGGTCGACATGCTCGGAGGCAACACAAGAACGGCTCTTGATGTCATGCTGTACTTCAACATCCGCTACGGCGTCTAGAGTTATTCGCGATGTTTGTTATACGTCTGCCGAACGGGAATCTGATGGTTCCCGAGTCAGCCTTGGCCAAGCGCGGGCAGGTGATAGGTGACGCCTACGTGGAGATCGGCCCTGGCGACACGGAGTATGCACGCCTCGCGGAGCAGGCGCTGACCGAGCAGGAACTAGAGCAACGGCGCCGGAGATGGCGTGACGGTGACGCGGCGTTGCAGCGGGAGTTCGCGGAGTTCCTGGCCAGCAGAGGCGATGGCCACGCTAAGGGGTAAGACAGCCCGCCCTGGACCCTTCATGCTGAAAGTTCCATTGATCCACCCTGAGTTCCACTCTCTAATTCCGTGGCGGCGGCCCGACACGGCCTAAAGCGGGCGGATCTCCCTGACCGGCTCAGAGTCGCCACGCAGCAGGGCGCGCACCTCGGACTCGCGGAACCGCCGATGCCCCCCGGGAGTGCGGATGCTGCTGATCCGGCCGGATGCGGCCCACCGGGTAACTGTCTTCGGGTCAACTCGGAAGAGGGCCGCGACCTCGCCGGGAGTGAGGAGGCGCTCACTGTTGCCATCCACGCTCGTTCCCCTCCAGACCAACGTTCGGTTCCTCTGTCCTAAGTGTGGCGACAAATATGTGTTTTAGCCTTAGTTTCCGGAAAACCAACTTGCAATGACCCCGTCAGCGACGTGTCGGAAACCCTGCCCGACACCGGTCTGCGGCCGCAGCCGTAGGGTTGGGGCCGTGCAGCGGCTGGTGTCGGTTGATGAGATCCGGTCGGCGGCAGCGCGCCTGGACGGGGTGATCGTGCGCACTCCGCTGGTGCCGTTCCCCCGCGTGGCGCCCAGATTGCTGATCAAGCCGGAGTCGCTGCAGCCTACGGGCGCATTCAAATTGCGTGGCGCCTACGCGGCGATCAGCGCCCTGCCGACGGCCGTGGCGCAGCGAGGCGTCGTGGCGCATTCGAGCGGGAATCATGCGCAAGCTGTCGCCTATGCGGCAGCCCTGCTGCAGGTGCCGGCTGTGGTGGTGATCCCGGACAACGCCCCCCGGGTCAAGGTCGACGCTGCCCGTGCGCTCGGCGCAGAGATCGTGATATCGCGGCCCGGTCTGGCCGCGCGGGTCGCGGCCACCGAGGAACTCGTCGCCCGGCACGGATACACGATCATCCCGCCCTTCGAGGACCGCGCGGTGATCGCCGGGC
>DAIRVB010000215.1:0-7152 GCA_036803065.1 Streptosporangiaceae bacterium | reverse complement strand
CTGGCTGAGCACCTGCGCTCAGGGCAGGGTGAGGATGCGCGGCCCGGAATCGGTGATGGCGACCGTGTGCTCCACGTGCGCAGCGCGGCTGCCATCCGCGGTATGCAGCGCCCAGCCATCGGCGGCCACCCGGAAGGCGTCGCTGCCGCCGGCCATGAACATTGGCTCGATGGCGAGCGCCATGCCGCTGCGCAGCCGGAGCCCGCGGCCCGGCCTGCCATCGTTGGGGACATGCGGGTCCTCATGCATGTGCCGGCCGATGCCATGGCCGCCGAAACCTGACGGGATTCCATAACGCGCTGTGCGGCCCACCCGGCCGACGGCGCTCGAGATGTCGCCGATACGTGCCCCTGGCATGGCGGCGGCGATGGCCGCAGTGAGGGCGTCCTGCGCCGAGGCGACCAGCCGCTGGTCCGCCGGCCGGGGCGTGCCCACGATGAAGCTGATGGCCGCGTCGCCGGTCCATCCGGCCAGCTCCGCGCCGCAGTCGATGCTGACCAGGTCACCGTCCCGGAGCCGGTAATCGTCCGGGATGCCGTGCACGATGACATCGTTGACCGACGCGCAGATCACAGCGGGGAATGGCGTCGGCGCGAATGCCGGGTGGTAGTTCAGGAACGGCGAGCGCGCCCCCGCCTCACGGATGACGGCGTGCGCCGCCTCGTCGAGGTCCCGCAGCCTGGCGCCCACGGCGGCGCTGTCCCTGCTCGCCGACAGAGCGCGGGCGACCACCCGGCCGGCTTCCCGCATGGCGTCGAGCGCTGAGTCGGATTTGATTTCCACCAATGCCGGTACCCTCCTTCGGCTCAGGACTGCTGGACGCGCCGGCGGTAGGCACGGGACTTGGCCCGGGACCCGCAGATGCTCATCGTGCACCAGCGGCCATTGCGGGTAGGAGAACGATCATAGAAGGCCCACTGGCAGTCGCCGGCAGTGCAGGCCTTGAGCCGGGTCCAGGTCCCGTTGGTGGTGGCCGCGGCCGCGATGAGCAGCAGGCGCGCCAGGGCGCCCTGGACCCCGGCCGCCGCGGCCACGGCGGCGATGGCGCCCTCGTCGTCTACCGCCAGCCGGACCGGGAGCCCGGCGGCGATGGCCTCGACCGCGGTTACCGGGCTCTGGGCCGCGCTACCCGCCCGCGGCTTGTCCCCGGCATCGCCGGGCGGGCCCGGATGGCCCGGGTGGCCCGCATGCTCGCGCAGGACGCCGCGCAGCGCCTCACGCAGCGCAACGGCATTCGCGAGATCCGCGGTGGAGACCCTGGCCGCGGCGGCGAGGCCGCGCCCGGCCAGCCATCGGCTGAGTCCCTCAGGCGTGGCGAAGTCATCCGTGGCTTCTTCGATGTCTAGCGTGTTGACGAAGGCACGGACCGTCTCAAGCTCACCCGGTGCCGGGCTCACCTGGAGTTGCCGGTCGGCGGCCGTTGCTTGTTCGGTGGTCATCCGCCGCGAGCCTCCTCAGCCATCCCTTGCGCACCGCGTGGCGGGACGCGGGCGTCACCAGTTAATCACGATAGCCGGTTGCGCGACGCGCGGGAAAACTGTAACGTCAGCGTCACTAGCTAAAGTACATAGATGGTAACGCGTCAGAGAGGCAGCAATGCGCGAGTGGACGGTGATCGGGGTGCCGACCAGTGCCGGAGCGCATCACGCTGGCCAGGAACAGGCGCCGGCAGCACTGCGCGAGGCAGGCCTGATCGAGCGGCTGCGCGAGGCAGGCTTGTCGGTGGCGGATGCCGGCGACCTGCCAGGAGCCACGTTCGCGACGGATCACGATCATCCCAGTGCGCGCAACCTTGCCGCGGTGGCCCGGGTAGCCAGGCAGGTCGCGGACGCGGTGGCGAGCGTGGTCGCGGACGGCCGGCTGCCCCTCGTGGTGGGCGGCGATTGCACCATCACCCTCGGCGTCATCGCCGGGTTCCGGCGGTCACATCCAGAGGTCGGCCTCCTGTACGTCGACGGCGACGCCGACGTGACCACGCCGGATTCGGCCGGCTCGGGAATCCTGGACGCCATGGGCGTCGCGCACCTGCTCGGTCACGGCGCACCGGAACTCACCAGCCTGGCCGGAGCCGCGCCGCTGCTTGAGCCGTACCGGCTGGCCATGGTCGGGGGCGACCCCAGGGAGATAGATCTGACGGGGCGCCAATTCCTTGCCGATGCCGGCGTCAGCTACCAGGAGGGACCTGCCCTCGCCGCCGACCCGGTCGGCGTCGCCAAGCGCGCCCTGGACGCGGTGATGGCCCGGTCCGACCCGCTTGTCGTGCATCTCGATGTGGATGTCGTGGACTCCGGGGATCTGCCGCTGGGCAACTTCCCGCACTACGGCTCGGGCGTCCTGCTGGAGCACGTCGTCGGGTGCCTGGGCACGCTGCTCGCGCACGAGTCAGTCGCAGGCCTGGTGCTCACCGAGGTCAACCCCACGCATGACGGCGACGGCACCCTGATCCGCCGGTACCTGGACGGGCTCATCAGCGCCCTGGCCGGGGGCTGACCAGCGCCCTGGCCGGGGGGTGACCAGCGCCCTGGCCGGGGGGTGACCAGCCCGCAGGACGGCGCGGATTTACTCCTCCTCGGCCCGGCCACCCAGGTGACGGGCGAGGAAACGCTCAGCCGCCGCGTAGAAGCGGAGCCTGTTCTCGGGCTTGGCGAAGCCGTGCCCCTCGTCGGGGAAGAGCAGGTACTCATGATCGATGCCAGCCTCCCGCAACGCGGCAACGATCTGCTCCGACTCTGCCTGCTTCACCCGAGGGTCGTTGGCTCCCTGCGCGATGAGCAGCGGGATGCGGATGCTGGACACTCGCGACAGGGGAGAGCGGGACCACAGGAACTCCGCGTCCACCGCCGGATCACCGACCCGGCGGTGGAACTGGGCGACCATGGGCGCCCAGTACGGCGGGATCGTCTCGATGAGCGTCTTCAGGTTGGACGGGCCGACGATGTCCACGGCACACCGGAACAGGTCCGGGGTGAACGTCGCCCCGGCGAGCGCCGCGTAGCCGCCATAGGAGCCGCCGTAGATCGCGACCCGGGCGGGGTCGGCCCAGCCCTGGCCGACAGCGAATGCCACCGCGTCCACCAGGTCGTCCTGCATCCGCCCGCCCCACTCGCGGTCGCCGGCATTGACGAAGGCCTTGCCGTAACCGGTCGAGCCGCGGAAATTCACCTGGACGCACAGGTAGCCGCGGTTGGCCAGCCACTGCGCCTCGGGGTCGTAACCCCACGCGTCGCGCGCCCACGGGCCGCCGTGCACGTTGAGTACCATCGGCAGCCCGGTGCGCTCGGCTTCTGGCGGGAAGGTCGCATACCCGTGGATGGTGAGGCCGTCCCGCGAGGTGAACGAGAACGGCTCCATCGGCGCGAGCTCGTAGCGGGACAACTCCGGCTGGTGCTCGAAAAGGAACCGGCCGGACCGTGTCTCCCGGTCGTAGCTGAAGTACGGCACCGCGCCGGCGTCGTTGGTGAACCCGACCAGCCACGTCGCGTCCGCGTTGTCAGCGCCGACGAGCGACGGGTCGCCCGGGTGCAGCGCGCGGATCGCCGCCAGGTCCGGCGCGACCGACGGGTCAAGCACCTGGTACTCCGACCGGTCCTTGAGGAACGTGACAATCTGCGGCTCCCGGGTGTCCGGGTGCAGCCGGACACCGGTAACGTCCGCCTCCGGGTCCTCAGCCAGCACTTCGACGTCCCCGCTGGCCAGGTCGAAGCGGACCAGCCGGGCGGTGTCCGCGCCCACTGAGCTCTCCGCCAGCAGCGAGGCGCCGTCCTCGCTGAACGCGAGCGGCCCGGTGGTCAGCGCGTCCTCCGCGTCGATGGCCAGCAGCTGCCGCCATTCCTCTTCTGCACTGTCGCGGACCATGACCACAGCGCCGCCGTCAGGCTGGGGCTTTATCCCGGCCCTGACGACGAGCTGGGCGTCGGCGATCCAGCCGATGAAGCCCGGGTTCTCGACCTCCTTGACCAGCTCGCCGGAGACCAGGTCGAGCCGGTAGACGTCATGCAGCTGCGGGTTGTCCCGGTTCAGCCCGACCAGGATCTCGGTGGGGAACTTCTTCTCGGCCGCGATGATCTGCGTGGCGACCTCGTCGAACGGAGTGAGGTCGCGCCGCTGCATTGTCTCCAAGTCGACATCGTGTAGCCGCCAGTTCTCGTCGCCGCCGGTGTCCCGCAGGTACAGCACATGCCGGCCGTCGTGGGCCCACGTGAACATGCGGATGCCCCGGTCGGTGTCGTCGGTGACCACCCGGGCCTGCGCCCAGTCCACGCCGTCAGCCCCGGCCGGGGCGACCCAGACGTTCAGCACGCCCTCGTGCGGGGCGATCCAGGCCAGCAAGGTCCCGTCGGGGGAGATGCGGGGGCTGACGCGTTCCGGGTTCCCGAAAAGGACCCGGCGGGGGATAAGTTCGGCCATGCGCCATGCCTACCATGTGCCGGGGCCTGCGCAGTACTATCTGCGGCGTGCTGCGATCCTCCCCAGACCCGCGAACATGACCGGGGGAGCGGCGCGGGACGCCCTCGTCATCCGGCATGGCCACGTGATGACAATGGACCCCCAGCTAGGCGACATTCCCGGTGCCGACGTGCACGTTGACGGCGGCCGCATCGTGGCCGTCCGGCCTGGCCTGCATGTGCCCGGGGCCCGGGTGCTGGATGCCCGCGGGATGATCGTGGCACCAGGCCTCGTGGACACCCACTGGCACATGTGGAACACCCTGCTCCGCAGCATGTCGGGGGATGCGCCGAAACCGGGCTATTTTCGCGTCTCCATCGAGCTGGGCTGCGCGTTCGGCCCGGATGACGTCTACCAGGGCACCCGGCTGGCCTGCGCCGAGGCAATCGGCTCGGGCCTCACCACGGTGCACGACTGGTGCCACAACGTCCGCGGGCAGGCTCATGCCGAAGCCAGCCTGCGGGCCCTCGCCGAGTCGGGGCTGCGCGGGCGGTTCTCCTACGGTTACGCCGCGGGGCACGCGAACGACGTGCCGATGGACCTGGGCGGCCTGGCCCGGCTGCACCGGGACTGGGATTCCTGCGGCGGCCGGCTCTCGCTGGGCATGGCCTGGCGCGGCTCCGGCGGCAGCAACCCCGCCATGAGGGTGCTTGCCACGGTGTACCGGCAGGAGATCGAGGCGGCACGCACCCTGGGTATCCCGGTCACCGTGCATGCCTGCGGGCCGGTGTCCTCGGCCGGGCAGATCGCGGCGCTGGCGCAGGCCGGCCTGCTGGGGCCCGACCTTCAGGTCGTGCACGCCAACTGCGCGACGCCCGCGGAGATCGCACAGCTCGCGGAGGCGGGCGCCACGGTCAGCGTCTCACCGTTCAGCGAGATCCTGATCGGTTACGGCCTGCCGCGGACCGCGGAATTCCTGGCCGCGGGGATTCCTACCGGCCTGTCCGTCGATACGACGGTGCTCAGCGGTAACGCCGACATGTTCGCGATCATGAAGGTGACACAGGGGATCGCGAACGCGCGGGCTCAGGACGAGTTCGCGCTGACCGCCCGCCGCGTACTGGAGCTCGCCACCATCGAAGGCGCCCGGTCGCTGGGCATGGCGGGCGAGATTGGCTCGCTGACGCCGGGGAAGCGGGCCGACCTGATCCTGGTGGAAACCGGGAGCCCCAACCTCGGCGTATTCACCGACCCGGCGCACATGCTGGTCACCGCGGCGCAGCCAGCGAACGTAGACACGGTGATCGTGGACGGGCAGATCCTGAAGCGCGGCGGCGTGCTGACCATGCTGGACCCGGCGCAGGTCAGCACCGAGGCCCGGACAGCCCTCGCCGGCGTCCGCGCCAGGGCCGCCAGCGTCACCCGATAAGCGAGCTGTGCGGCTGTCAACGACCAGGTGACAAGAACCCCTTGGGCACGTCACGATGGCAGGTCCAGTCAGCCTCAGTACCCCGGTGACGGCGTCGGAGTCGCTGATGGCGTCGGTGCCACTGAGTGCGTCGGGGCTACTGAGTGCGTCGGGGCCGGTGACGGCGTCACCGGGTGCGTCGGCGCCGGCGACGACGCGACCGCGAACGTCGGGCTCGGCGCAGACGTCGGCGTGACCGGGAGCGCCGCCGCCGGCGTGGCCGGGTGGCGTGTCGCCGGCGCCGCGGTGACCTGCTGCTGCGTCGGTGCGGCCGTAACCGGATGCGCCTTAGCCGGTGTCGAGGAACTCGCGGACCCGTGACTGGGCGGGCTCGCCATGATGACCGCGGCGGTTATGCCGGTCAGGACCAGGACGCTGGCTCCGGAGAGCGTGGCCAGGGCGGCACGACGGTGCCCCCCGCTGCGCACCGGCTGGCCCTGGTCACGGGCGCCCGGGCCGGAGTGCCCGGGGCCGGCCGCATGGCCTGCCGCGGCTGGGACGTCCCTCTCCCCGGTAGGCATGCCCGCTGCGGCCACGGCGGACATGCCTACGATCTGGGTCGGGAGGTGGCCCGCCGCCGGGATGACCCCGGGGCCGGAGTCATACGGCGCGACGCCGAACGCCACCCGCAGCGCGTCGGCGAACTCCCGGCAGCTGCCGTACCGCTGCGCCGGCACCTTCGCCAAGGCCCGGGTGAACACCTGATCCGCAGCCCGCGGCAGGCCCGGCCGCCGCGACGTCAGCAGGGGGGGCGGCTCGGACAGCTGGGCGTACATCACCGCCATGGCCTCATCGCGGCGGAACGGCGGCGCGCCAGCCAGCAATTCGAACGCCGCGCACGCCAGCGCGTACTCGTCGGCCCGCCCGTCCACTGGCTTGCCCTCGATCTGCTCCGGGGAGATGTAATCCACCGTCCCCAGGAACTGCCCCGCCCCGGTCAGTTCCGACGCGGCCAGCTTCCCCTTGCTCAGCCCGAAATCCGACAAGTAGACGTGATCTGGCCGGCCGGCCCGCGCATCGACCAGCATGTTCGCGGGCTTCACGTCGCGGTGCACCAGCCCCGCGGCGTGCGCGGCGTCCAGCGCCGACGCCACCTGCGAGATGATCCACACCGCCCGCCCCGGCGGCAGCGGGCCCGTACGGCGCATCAGCGCCCGCACGTCGCCGCCAGGCACATAACGCATCGCGATGAACAGCACGCCGCGGTGCTCGCCGGTTTTGGCCTCGCCGGCCTCGAACACCGGGACAATGTACGGATCATCCACCGCCGCCGCCGCCCGCGACTCCCGGACAAACCG
>DAIRVB010000214.1:0-7166 GCA_036803065.1 Streptosporangiaceae bacterium | reverse complement strand
ACGCGCAGCAGTGCCGGTCCCGGGCCAGCCCGGACACTCATGACAGCTCAGCTCCGCAGGTCTAGCTCGTAGTGGTCGTGGGCGACCCCTCCGGCCCCGAACGAAATTTTGTAGCAGTACTGAGGCTCATTCAGCTGCCGGCCCTCGTCGAGGGTACTCGTGCCGAACGAATAGAAGCGGCAGCCCCGCTCCCTGGCCAGTGCGATGCCGTGCTCGATGGCCAGGTCGCTGGCCGACATCGTGCGTCCCTCATCCGTGGTCGCGGTGTAACGCTGGTACAGCACGGGGCCCTCGGCGAACAGCAGGTTCCCGGCGGCGAGGTCGTCCCCGATCCTGGCGGTGACCAGGACGATCTCCTTGGGGAACCGGTCGTGCAGGTACTCGATCTCGGCCAGCGAATGGGTCGGGGTCGCACCGTGCCGGCGGTCCAGATTCGCCTCCAGGACCCGCCAGTAGGCGGCGATGTCGTCCCAGCCTTCCGCTGTCCGCACCCCGGCAGCCTCGGCACGCTTGCGCCGCTGGCGGCGGCTGGACCCCACCCGTCCTCGCCGGGAGAGGTTGATCGCGGCCGCGAGATCACAGCGGTAGCGGCGGGCGCCGAGCCGGAACAGCGCGTGCACGTCATCGTCGGCCGGTGCTGACTGGTAGATCGGCGGGACCGCCTTGTAGCGCAGCCGGGTGAAGCCCTGGGAGCGGCAGGCATCGGCGATCTCGCCGAGCACGCCCATCATCGACGCGCCGTGCAGCGACCCGTCGTGCACTAGCCCGCCGTAGGTCATGCCCGGGTGACTGGTCACGACCGAAGGGTCAGCCGGATCCTCCGCGGCGGGGAACACCCCGATGGGCCACCCCCGGGGATTCGTGACCATCAGCGACCGGTCAGCGAACCGGTCCCCGTGGTAGGACAGGAACCGGCGGGTGTGCAGCATGGTCCCGTTCACCGACCGGGCCACCAGGTCGTCCCACGCATCGGCGTCAGCGGGCACGTAGGCACGGACCGTACCCGCCCGGGTACCTTCAGTGGTCATGCGTCGACGCCCCCTCGGATGTTGCCGCGCCCACAGTACATGGCGGCTAAACGACGCATCTGTCCATTGCTAGATGCATCTGCCCATCGCTAGTGGTCTGCTCCCGCGCGAAGCCGGAACCGCTGCACCTTCCCGGTGGTCGTCCTGGGCAGAGCGTCGACGAACTCGATGGACCGCGGATACTTGTACGGCGCTATGCGCTGCTTCATGAACCCCTGCAGCTCGGCGATTTCGGCCGCATCGCCGACGACGCCGTCCCGTAGCACCCCGGCCGCGTGCCCGATCAGCCCCCGGTCGGGGTCGGGCTTGCCGACCACAGCACACTCGGTGACATCCGGATGCTGTTCCAGGGCACGCTCGATCTCGGTCGGGGCGATGTTGTACCCGGCCGAAACGATGATGTCGTCGCTGCGGCCCTGGTACCAGAAGTAGCCGTCCGCATCGCGGATGTAGGAGTCACCGGTGACATTCCAGCCGTCCCGCACGTAGACCGCCTGCCGTGGATCGGCCAGGTACCGGCAGCCGATAGGGCCGATCGCGGCCAGCTGGCCAGGCATCCCGTCGGGCACCCGGTGCCCGTCGGGCCCGAGCACCGCGGCCTGATATCCGGGGAGCGCCTTCCCGGTCGAGCCCGGCCGGATGTCGTCGTCAGCGGCCCCCACGAAGAAGTTGAGCATTTCGGTGCTGCCGATGGCGTCGATGATGCGGACGCCTGTCTTCTCGAAAAACTCGTCCCAGACGGCCTTGGGCAGGGTCTCCCCCGCGGACACGGCCCGCCGCAGGCTGGCCAGGCGGCCGGCCTTGCCGGCCCGCAGCATGGCCCGGTACGCGGTGGGGGAGGTGAACAGCACGGTCGCCTGGAACTGCGCCACGGCGTCAGCGAACTCGGCTGGTGTCGCCCGCTCCAGCAGCAGGACGGACGCCCCGGTGCGCATGGGCAACGCCATCAGCCCGCACACGCCGTAGGCGAAGCCCAGTGGCGGCGTTCCGGTGAAGATGTCGGTGGGCTGCGCCTTGAGCAGGTACTTCCCGAAGGTGTCCGTGATGGCCAGGACGTCGCGGTGGAAGTGCATGGCCACCTTCGGCGACCCGGTCGTGCCGGATGTCATGGCCAGCAGCGCGACATCGTCGGCGGCGGTGTCGACGCTGCTGAAGGACACCGGCTTGGCGGCGCACCGCTTGACCAGATCCCCGTCCTCCGCCCCGCCGTACATCACGAGCGGGAGGTCGGGCGCAGCGCCGGCCAGGTCCGCCTCGAACCGGTGGTCGCAGAGCAGGAGTGCGGGGCGGGTCAGCCCGACCAGGGGGGCAAGCTCGAAGCTGCGCAGCAAGGGCATGGTCGTCACCGCCACGCAGCCGGCCTTCACCACGCCGAACCAGCACGCGACCAGCCAGGGATTGTTGGGGCCACGCAGCAGCACGCGCTGCCCTGGGACCATGCCGAAGTCCTCGGTCAGGACGCGCGCCACCTGATTCGAACGGGCGACCAGGTCCCCGTAGGTCCATGTCTCGTCCGGCGTGAGCAGGCACGGCCGGTCAGCCCCGTACGTCGCGGCGGCGTCATCGAGCAGTGACGCGGCGCAGTTGATGCGCTCCGGGTACTGAAGCTCGGGCAGGTCAAAAACGAGCGCCGGCCAGTTCTCGTCCGCGGGCAGGTTGTCGCGGCAGAACGTGTCGACATGCGCGGACGGTGACAGTTTCACGTGCGGCCCCCCCCAGGGAAAGAAACTGGCGCAAAGCAGCCAGTATGCTCCGCTTGTTACGCCAGTCAAGAAGAAAGCACAATATGCGCTTGCCTCGCGGACAGGCTAGCTGGAGCCGGTGAGACCTGTGGCCAGAATGTCCAGCGGGGCAGCAAGTCAGTTGGGCGAGCCGCAGCCGCGGCGGCTGATCGTCACGATCTACGGCCTCTGCGCGCGCGATGAGGGCAACTGGCTCGCTGCTCCGCATGATGAGTGACCTGGGCGTGGATGGCCAGGCGGTCCGCTCATCGGTCTCCCGGCTGAAGCGCCGGGACATGCTGCGCAGCCTGCACAGGTCAGGTGCGGCCGGCTACGCGCTTTCGCCGGCATCCCTGGACGTGCTGCGGGAGGGCGATGCGCGGATTTTCGGCACCCCGGCGCGCCACCCTCGGGGACGGCTGGGCGCTCGTCGTGTTCTCGGTACCTGAGACGCAGCGGGCCAAGCGCCACGAGCTGCGCACCAGGCTGGCTCACCTTGGCTTCGGCACCGTGGCGCCCGGCGTGTGGCTGGCCCCCGGCACCCTGGCCTGCGTAGCGAAGGAAACCCTGGCCCGCCGGGAGCTCGCCGGGTACGTCGACATCTTCAGGGCCGATCATCTTGGCTACGCGGACCTGGCCGACAGAGTCCGGCAGTGGTGGGATCTCGACGGGCTGTCCGCCAAGTACACCCAGTTCATTGAGTGCTACCAGCCGCTGGCGCGGCGGATCGCCGCGCACGGGGTCCCCGCCGGGCGGCAGGCGTTCCGCGACTATGCCTCGATGCTGATCGCGTGGCAGCGGCTGCCCTACCTCGACCCGGGGCTGCCGCTCGAGCTGCTGCCCGCGGGCTGGAGCGGGGTGACCGCCGGGCACCTCTTCGCCGAACTGAACGGGCACCTGCACGAGCCGGCCTTGCGGCACGCGGTGTCCGTCATCCATGCCTGACGTCAGGGCGGCAGGCCGGGCCCGCTGCGCGGGTTCGCCCGCCATCGGTCCCAAAAGGGCTGATGACCGGGCGGTTTCTGGCAGACTGCGCAAAGTGTGATCAGCCTGTCATCCCGGGGGCCGGGCTGCGCGTCAAGTTATTTACCAACCGGCTGTGCCTCCTGGCCAGCCCTTCCTGGGAACGCGGGCGGCTTCCTGGCTGAGGTGCCCGGAAGCAGCTGATGATCGGGGGGAAAGCGTGTCGCATCTCAGGCGTCCCCCCACCCCGGCGCGGGCGGGACTACTTCGTCCCTACCGGGCGACTGTCGAGCACATCCAGACCCTGGGGGGGGACAATGCGTACCCTGCTGATCGACAACTACGACTCTTACACCTACAACCTGTACCAGCTGATGTCCGAGGTGTACGGCACGACGCCGGTCGTGGTCCACAACGACGACCCCGCCTGGGACTCCCTCGACCTGAGCAGCTTCGACGGCGTCGTCATCTCCCCCGGGCCTGGGCATCCCGCCTCACACCGGGACTTCGGCCACTCACGCACGGTCCTGCGCCGCGAGGACCTCCCCACCCTCGGGGTCTGCCTCGGGCACCAGGGGATCGGTCTCTCCTATGGAGCGCAGGTACTCGGCGCGCCGCGGCCGCGGCATGGTCACCTGACCCAGGTGCAGCACAAAGGCGATGGCGTGTTCGCCGGGCTGCCCCAGGGATTCACCGCCGTGCGCTACCACTCGCTCTGCGTGGCCGAGCCGCTGCCTCCCGAGCTGGAGGCAGTCGCCTGGTCGGAGGATGGCGTGCTGATGGGTGTCCGTCATCGCAGCCTGCCGCGGTGGGGGGTCCAGTTCCACCCCGAATCGATCTGCACCGAGCACGGCGCGCGCCTCATGGAGAACTTCCGCGACCTTGCGCTGCTCTCCGCGGACCGGCAGGCGCGCCGCTCACCCCGGGCCGCCGGGCCCGGTGGGCGCGCCGAGTCGCGCCCGGCCCGGCCGTCCCTGCCGCCCGCCGCGCTGCAGGTGTACTCGGCGCGCATTGACCGGCTGATCGACGCCGACGATGCCTTCACTGAACTCTACGGAACCAGCACCCGGGCGTTCTGGCTGGACAGCGCCCGGGTGGAGCCCGGCCTGTCCCGATTCTCCTTCCTTGGTGACGCCAGTGGCCCGACCGGTGAAGTCCTCACCTTCCGGGTCGGGGATGACTCGGTGACCGTGGAGCCCTCTGGGCGCACGCCCCATTCGGAACCGGGAACCATCTTCGAGGCGCTCGAACGGAGACTGGGCTGCGCGGTGGACGGCGCGCAGAACCTCCCGTTCGACCTGGCCGGCGGCTACGTCGGTTACTTCGGGTACGAGCTCAAGGTGACCGGGGGTTCGCCGAACGTGCACCGGGCCGAGACGCCGGACGCGGTGTGGCTGCGCGCCGATCGCTTCATCGCGATCGACCACCTGGAGAGCCACACGTACGTGGTGGCGGTGGCTGAGCCCGCCGCGGCCGACGAGGCGCGGTCGTGGATCGAGAGGACATCGTCTGCCCTGCGCCGGCTCGCCGACAAGGCCCGGGACAAGGATGCTCCCGTGGTCCCCGACGGCCGCAGCGTTGAGCGATGGCTGGTGCGGCCTCGTGAGCAGTATCTGGCCGACATCGTGGAGTGCCAGCGCCAGCTGCACGCCGGGGAGAGCTACGAAATCTGCGTCACGAACAAGCTCCGCATGGCGGCGCCTGACGACGATCTGGAGTTCTACCGGAGGCTGCGGCGGCTGAACCCGGCTCCGTACTCGGCGCTGCTGAGAATCGGCGAGCTCGCTGTCTTCTGCTCGTCACCCGAGAGGTTCATGCGGGTCGACGACAGCCGCACCGTCGAGACCAAGCCGATCAAGGGCACCGCGCCGCGAAGTGCCGACCCGGAACTCGACGAGACGATGCGGCTGTCGTTGTCCGACGACAAGACGCGCGCCGAGAACCTGATGATCGTGGACCTGCTCCGCAACGATCTCGGGCGGGTGTGCGAGATAGGCAGCGTGGTCGTATCCAAGCTCATGGCCACCGAGTCGTACGCGACCGTGCACCAGCTCGTGTCCACGATCCGCGGGACGCTTCGCGGTGACGTCAGCGCGCTTGAGTGCGTACGGGCGTGTTTTCCTGGTGGCTCGATGACCGGTGCGCCGAAACTGCGCACCATGGAGATCATCGACTCGCTGGAGAGCGAGGCACGCGGCGTTTACTCCGGTGCGCTCGGCTACTTCGGGTTCACCGGGACGGCGGACCTGAACATAGTGATCCGCACGGCAGTGCGGTGGCGCGATGAGCTGACCGTAGGAGCGGGCGGCGCCATCGTGCTGGACTCGGATCCGCTCGCCGAGTACGACGAGATGCTGCTCAAGGCCATGGCACCGCTGCAGGCGCTGCCTGCTGCCCGCGCGGACCTCCCCACCATGACCGGGAAGAATCTTGGCTGAAAAACCGGGCCGGCCGGCCGTCGGCGAGAGCCTGTTCGGCTGGTCGGAGCCCAGGCACCAGCTCACGCCACGGCCGCCCGCGGGTCACGGCGTGGACGTGGCTGACTCGTGGCTGGTGGACGACGGTCTGGTGCGGGGGCTGCACTATCACGCCGAGAGGTTCATTGACTCGTGCCACAGCCGGCACCGGGTGGCCACCGGCCAGGCCACGGAATTCCTGGCCGCGGCCTGCGTCGCGGTGCCGCGTACCGGGCGCTGGTTTCCACGGGTCGAATTCGAAGCCGGAGCGGGATTCCGGCTGCGCCTGCGGCCCGCCCCGGAATCGGTGGCCGGGGTTGTGCTGAGGCGGGCCGAAGGGCCGGACCGCCGCACGGATCCCACGGTCAAGGGACCCGATCTCGCGATGCTTATCGGCATCCGGCAGGGAGCAGCCGCCCAGGGAGCCGATGAGGCCCTTCTCGTGTCCGGCTCGGGGACTGTGCTCGAAGGTGCGCTCAGCGCTGTTCTTTGGTGGCGCGGGGATGTTCTCTGCGCGCCACCGCAGAGTCTTCCTGTCCTGCCGAGCGTCACCCGGCGGCTGCTCTTTCAGATCGCTTCTGAAATCGAGACCGAGGTCCGGTTCGAGACCTGCCGGACGGAGGATCTGGATGACCTCGAGGTGTGGACAGCAAGCGCCCTGCATGGCATCCGGCCGGTAACGTCGTGGTCCGGTGAGCGCTTGACGGCAGCGCCGGTGCGCCGGGCCCCCGAGTGGCAGGCCCTGCTGATAGAGAAGGCGATTCCGGTCGATCAGGCGGCGGGCATGATTGGCCACGGCGCTATTTCGCCGGCAGTTCGATCCTAGCCGGGAGCGCGGTTCCGATTGATCGCTATCCGTGATCGCCGGGTGCGGCTGATCGTGGCCTGCCACGCGCACTGCCGCCTGCGGAAAAGCGGCGAGGGCGGCATATCTGTAAAAATGCCAGACTGGACGCTTCTGGCAGGCTATGGTGCCTGGCATGGGGTGGGAAGCACGG
>DAIRVB010000213.1:0-7169 GCA_036803065.1 Streptosporangiaceae bacterium | reverse complement strand
ATCCGTTCCTACGGAGCGGGATCAAGGATAGGCTCAGGCGCCGCGGCATCGGCGTGTTTCGGCTGGCCGTCATCGCGCCGGGTCCGCGCCAGCACGATCCCCACGACCAGCGCGGCCAGGCCAACGAGGCCGACCACCAGCGGGATGACGTTCTCGAGCAAGCCGACCTCGTTGTGGCCCGGCCGGTCAATTTTCACGGTGGCGAGCACGCTCTGCGGCGTCATGATCAGGTCGCCGTTGAACAGCAGCAGGCGCTGCGTGCCCGTGGAGTCCTCAAGGGTCAGCTTCTGATCCTGGTGCACGTCGAGCTGCCCCCCGGTGACCGGATCCACCCAGAAGGTGTTGTTGCCGGTGTAGTACTCGGGAAGAGTCACCGACGCCTGGCCCGGCATGCCGACCAGCGATCCCGGCAGCGTCTGGTGGCCAGCCTGGGCGTGTGTCACGTGCTCGACGAAGCGGTAGACACGGATCCCGTCGATCGTCGAGGTGCCCGCGTAGTGGGCCGGCCTTGGCTGGTTCAGGACGGGATCGAACACGTCGTAGGTCGTCTTCTGGGTTCCCATCGGCCAGAGGAAACCCGCCAGCCCGGACTGGCGGATGGCCGTGTTGCCGTTCACACTGGCCCCGCAGCAGTCGACAAGCTCGGCGGTACGGCGGTCGAAGGCGATACGGCGCGTGTTGAACTGGAACGTCACGGAGTTGGTGGTGTCGTAGAGGTAGGTGAACGTGTTCCAGACCGCCGTCGACGACGTGCCAACGGCGGCGTCACCCTTGACGGTGCTGGTGACCTGGATCGTCGCCCCCCGCGCGACCCTGACCAACGCGGGGCTGAAGTACGAGACCCCGGTGCCCCGCAGGGTGGTCTTGAAGTACTCGTTCAGCGGGTACTTGACCACGTGGCCGCCGATGACGGTGCGCAAAAGCACCGCAACCACGATGAGGAATGCCCCCAGCCCGGCGAGCGCAAGCCCAATGACGCGACGTCGCATCGATCCTCCCGGAAACAGCTGGCCACCATCGCTGGCGCCGGCAACGACGATGTTGCTTTGGGGGTAGTAGACCGGTGAATTCGGCTCAAAATCAATGGCAACCTGGACACATGACTATAACAGGTTCTACTTGAGAAAGTGGATCATGGTCTGGTCCTTCACCAGGGAGGGTCGTCAGGGTTCGGGGAGGATGAGAGCGGCCGCCAGCCGCCCGATGATCACGAGGCAGATGATCTGAGGGACAGCACCGGAGAGCCCGGCCACGGGGAGCCCGGAATTCCCGGTGAGTAGCAGGTGCTCGCCCACCGCGCCGGAGGCCGCCGCGGCCAGCAGCAAGCCGGTCAGCACCCGCGGACGGGACAACTCGAGCCAGTACCGGTGGGAACGCCGGTAGCTGACCGCGGCCATGAACAGACCGGTGGCCACGGTCAGGATGACCGCGCCCGGATAACCGCTCAGCCAGAATCCGGTCAGCAGCAGCGCGCAGGCGACAGTGGCCGACGTCACGGCCGAGGAGAATTCCGGGCCCAGGCCGGTGCGCCGTGACCGGACATCCGTAGCGGCAGTCGCGGGCGCCGTCCCGCGTCCCGCACCGCCTCCGTCCCGGCCCGCGGCACCGCCCGCGGCACCGCGTCCGGCTCCCTCCCCGCCTCCGCGCCCGCGCCTGGGCCAGGGCCAGGGCCAGGGCCAGGGCACCAGCGTCCCCGGCCACACCGCGACGAGTATGACCAGGGCGAGGGTGCCCAGCCCGCCGATGATCGCGTCACGGTAGTGCGCCTCCGGCAGGTATGTCAGCGTCACCACGCCGCTGCTGCCCGCGGGCAGCAGCCAGCCCTGCTTCCAGCCGTCCAGCCGGACTGCGCGCAGTGGCCGGCCGCCGATGACCGCCCGCCACCCCCCGTTGAAGTTCTCGTTCACCACCAGATACGACCGCGTGCTCGCGCTCACCCGCAGCACCCGCCGCTGCGCCGTCCACGCCACTACCCGCGCCGGAGCAGGCGCCGCGGACGCCCCGGCGCTGGCCGCCTGACCAGGCGGGGACGGCTGCGGGCGGCCCGGCGCGTAAAAGCGCCGCAGGTGCAGCGCAGGGCCGCCCGCGGGCGTCTCCGCCCCCACGCTCCCCAGCACTACATCCTGGACGTCGAACGCATCCCCGGCCGGCTCGACGACCCGGTTGGCCCCGGCCGCGATGGTGACCGGCGAGCAGGCAGTGAACCTCATGGGCCGGCCGTTGACCAAGTCGGCGAAGGTGCCCGACACCTGGGTGGGCATGGCTTTTCCGTTGAGCTCGATCAGGGGACCGAAGCCGCACCGTAGCCGGAACGGGAGCGACGGCGTGCCCAGCTGCGGCACGCCGGGGATCACCACGTCGGAGATCTGCAATGGCGCCTGCAGCGGGGTGAACCAGAAGGTCAGCTCGCTGGTCCGGATGGGCGCGAAGCTCAGCGCTCCCGCCGGGCCGACCTGGCCACCGCGGATCTGCCCCCCGGACCCGGTGATCAGGACCTGGAGCAGGCCTGACGCGCCGGGGGGGCGCTGGATCGTCACCCGGCTGACCGTCCGGGGCTGCGCCCATCGGACGGTGAGCGTCGGGCGCGCGTCGGCGGGACTGGCGATCCAGGTGGTGGCCGGGTCACCGTCGAAGGCGGACCTCGCCTGGTCCTCTGGGTCATCGGTGTACGTCGACGACGCCGTCACCACAGCCTGGCCGCGGCCGAGGCTCGCGTATCTCTGCACCAGCGAGGGCGCGTTCAGCACCGCCGACCCGTGCAACTGGGCCCGGCCGGCCGCCGGCGCGGTGAATCCCTGGTCGAAGCCGTACTGCTCCTCGGTCGGCGAGGCCAGCGACGGGGAGCACACCCACCGCAGCGAGGTGGGCATGCACCCGGACGGCTGTGGCTCGGCCTTGGCCAGCACCACGGCCGCCAGGCCGGTGGCGCCTCCGGCTAGATTCCCGGCCGCACGGGCCGCGCCGGACGCACCGGCCGCCCCCGGGGCCAGCACATCCGGGGCAACGATCACCCGGCTGGCCCGGACCCCCGGCACCGAGATCTCCGAGATGCCCACCTGGGCCCCGACCGCGGGATCCGGCCGCGAGGCGAGGCCAGTGATCGCGATCCGCAGCCAGCCGGACGCGCCGGGCGGCACCCGCAGCGCCTGCGGGCTCCCGGTGGCCAGCACCTGGTCGGTGACCTGGCCGGCGGCGGTCTGGACCGCAACCTGCGTCACGGCCGGGCCGAGGCTGGCCTGATCGGCGAAGGCCACCCGGATCACGCCGGGATCGGCCGGTGAATCGAAGCTGATCTGTATCCACTGGCCGATGGGCCCGTTCCAGCTACCCGACTCCCACATGGTCCGCATGTCCCCGTCGACCGCGGAGTACGGCAGCAGGCCGCTCGCCCACTGGGTGGGGATGGCCCCGATGTCGGAGGCCGAGGAGGACGCCGTCACGTTCCGGATCCCGCGGTACTGCGCCACGCTCAGGTCCCGGTTCGAGCCGGGGTCGGTGTAGTCCCCGGTCGCCTCGAACGTCTGGGCGGGCTGGGTGCCGGTCAGCGTCGGCGAGTAGGAGGTCCGCAATCCGCCGAAGTTGCGGACCCGGCGCCGCAGCGAGTCCGTCGCCACGGAGGCGGCGGCCCGCAGGCCGGCGGAATCGGAGTTGAGCAGCACGGGCCGGTTGCCGAGCAGGCCCTCGTCGGCCAGTGTGAGCAGGGCCTCCGAACCGCCGTAGACACGCAGCGTTCCTGCCGCCGGCTGCACGGTCGCCGCCGGCACGGCCCCGGGCACCTGGTAGATCTCCACCGGGGAGTAGGGCGCGTCGAAGTTCGTCACCGCATCGTCGGGCGCCGCGCTGCCCACCGGCAGGCCGAACTGGGCCACCCTGGAGAGTCCGGGTGAGGTGGCTAGCGCCTCGTTGATCCTGGCCGGCCAGGCTCCGTTGAGCACTGAGCGGCTCAGGTCGTTGCGGACCACCACGTACTTGACACCCATCCGGGCGAGCACATGGGTCAGGCCGCCGGACCCGGCACCGGCGGCCAACCTCTGATCGATCACGTCGAGCAGCCGCTCGTTGCCCGGCGACCCGATGGTGGACAGGTCCCGCTCGGCCCAGTCGACCGTGGCCAGCGGCTGCAGCACGTTGTCGAGGGGGCTCCCCCACACGTACTGGCTGAACGGGGCGCCCGGGACGACCAGCACGGCCTGGTGATCCGCGTGCCGGTTGAGCCAGTTCGCCGCGCTCTCCCAGTAGGACGGGATCTGCCTGAACGAGCCGGCGCCGGCCAGCCCGTAGGCGTAGCCGGGCAGGGCCAGGGCACCGATGGCGACGGCGGCGGCAGCGCTCACCGCGACGCGCAGCCGGGGCAAACGCACCGATGCCAGCAGGTGGGCGAGGCCAAGCACGACCGGGAGCCGGATCATCGGATCGAACTTGCGCACGTTGCGGAACGCGGACGCCGGCCCGTTGATCAGGTGGTCAACCGGGCCCGCCAGCGGATTCCCCAGGCTGCTCACGTACCCGGCCGAGATGATGACCACGCCCGCGAGCAGGACGCAGAGCAGGAACCGCCGCCCGGGCAGCCCACGGCGGACCAGCCCGGCCAGCCCGAGGCCGGCGACCAGCCCGGTCAGCAGGGCCGACGCCGCGCCGGTGGCGATCCGGTACCCCAGCTGCCACCACGGCTGCCCGTTCACCACCAGGTAGCTGACCCAGTCCCCGGTGCCGCGGAAAATGTTGGACAGGCTGGTCACCGACGTCGTGACGGCCGCGCTCTCGGTGTACGGGACGATCGAGACGCCGTACTTCGACAGCAGCAGCAGCGGGACCGACCACCACCAGGTGGCCGCCAGCACGGCGGGGCCCCACCAGGCGAGGATCCGCCACCGCGGGGCCGGCCGGGCCAGGGTGAGGATGTAGATGACCGCGGGGAGCAGAACCGCGAGGGTCGCGGCGGCGTTGACGCCCCCGCAGAGGGCGACCGCGGTGGCTGACCGGGCCGCCGCACGGCCCAGCCTGCCAGCACGGGGCCTGCCCGTCGCGGCACCGCCGTTTGCCGCACCGCCGTTTGCGGCTCTGACGAGCGGGAGCAGTATCCATGGCAGCATCGCCGCGGGAAGGAACTCCGAGGACAGCTCGCCGAGCAGGGTGAGCCCGGCAGGCGACAGGGCGTAGGCGAGGCCCGCGGCGACCCGGGTCCACGGCGTGCCGATCCCTAGCCGGTCCGCGAGCCGGACCGTGCCGAGGAAGGCGGCGATCAGGACCGCCCCGATCCACAACCGCTGGACCACCCACGGCGGCAGCGCCGCGAGCCTGCCGAGCGCGAAGAACGGCCCCATCGGGAAGAGGTAGCCGGCCGCCTGATCTTGAAGCTGGCCGAACTGCTGTGGATCCCACAGGGTCAGCGCCCGGCTGAGGAAGCGCACCGGATCGACCGCCAGGTCGAGCTTGGTGTCAGCGATCATCTTGCCTGGCGCGGTTACGAACGGGAGCACCTCGAGCAGCAGGCAGAACGCGAACAGCCGGATGGTCCCGCGGCGCCGCTCGCCCGCACCAGGCCCGGCGGACGGCGGACGCGCGGCGGACGGCGGACGCGCGGCGCCCAGGCGCAACTCGGGCGCGTCGATCACGGCGGGCCGCCCGCCTCCCCGGAAGCCCGTCCGAGCAGGCGTTCCAGCGGCGTGGCTGACCGCAGAACCAGGGCACCGGCGCCGCGCCTGATCAGGATGTCGAGGACCGGCCCCTCCGCGAGGACCTCACGGGCGCCCGGGTGGCCGGCATCGGACACGATCCAGGCACCGCGGCGGCTGCCCTGCGACGTGCCATTCTGGATGGAAGCCCAGATCAGCGCGGCCATACGCGCCTCGCTCCGGTCCCAGCCGAGCAATGCCGCCCATTCGCGGCACGCGGCGGCGACGGCCGCGCGGCGTACCGGGTCAGCTAGCTCCTTGACCGCGCGCTGCGTGACGTCCTCGATCAGTTCCCCGTCCCTGACCAGCCAGCCGGTCTGCCCGTCGCGTACCGCGTCACGCAGGCCCTCGACGTCGTAGGCGACGGTGGGCACGCCGAGGGCCGCGGCTTCGAGGACGCACAGTCCCCAGCCCTCACCCAGGGAGGTGTTCAGGTGCAGCAGCGAGCCGGCCACGATCGCCTGCTTGTCCGCCTCCGGGAGGAAGCCGCGGAGGCGGACCGTGTCGGCCAGGCCGCGGTCCGCGACACGGGCGGCCAGAGACCGCGCCGCCGGGCCGCGCCCCACCACATCGATGATGACTCCGCCGCCGGCCAGTCGCTCCGCGACGGGCAGGATCAGTTCGGCCCGCTTGTGCGCGACCAGGCGGCCCACCCAGACCAGGGACGCCGCCGCGGCGGCCGGCTGCGGCCGGGGGACCGGCGCCCATGCTGCTGGGACGGGCGTCCCATTCGGGATCAGGTAGATGTCACCGGTCCAGTGCAGCCGGGCACGCATCGCGGCGACCGTGGAGGGCGAGACCGCCACGCAGGCGTGGCGCCGGTAGGCCCGTCGCGCGGCCGGCCCTTCCAGCGTCCGGCCCAGCCATGCGATCCAGCGCGGAAAGTGCACGGCGAACTGCGCGAAATGCACATGATGCATGACGCACAGCACCGGCACCCGCCGGGGCAGCACGCACGGCGTGAAGAAAGGGATCCCGTTCTGGCAGTCCAGCACCGCGTCGAAGGACCGGCGGTGCGCCAGCAGCCAGCCGAGGACCAGCGGGTACACGGTGAAGCGGCCGCCCAGCCTGATGATCTCAATCCCGTCGCGGCGCTCCCGGCGGCCCTGCCCGGGCGCGCGGGCGGTCAGGAAGCGAACCCGGGCCCCCCTGGCGGCCAGGCCGCGGGCGATGTGCCACGCGTACCGCTCGGCGCCACCGGCCTGCGGATGCCACGGGTCACGCCAGTTGGCGATGGCGATCCGGGCGCCCCCCAAATCCGGGAGCAGCGGCTCCGGGAGGCACCGGTCACCCGGGCCCGGGCCAGGCGCGATCACGCCGTCATGACCGCGGCCGGGAGCGCCTCCAGGCCCGCCGTCACGTCCACCGGGAACACGGGAGCCGCCACCGGCGCCCGCCGCGCAGCGGCATGATCGGCCCGCAGCCGCAGCCAGATGGCGGCGATGTCACGGAACGCGGCGACCGAGTGACGCGGCACCGAGAAGGTAGACCCCG
>DAIRVB010000212.1:0-7205 GCA_036803065.1 Streptosporangiaceae bacterium | reverse complement strand
GATTACCATCACGTCGTTCCCACCCGACCCGCCAGTGATCCGCCCGGCCACCACGGACCTGGCCTCCAGGGCCCGGGTCAGCAGCTTGAGCAGCACGCGAGTCTGGGCCTCGTCCAGCATGTGGTCGACTGGGCCCGACGTGAGGAGGCGCTGCGCTGCCTCGTGATCTACCGCTCGCTGGGCGGCCTGGCGGCGGCGCAGTTCCGCCTGGATTCCGGCGTGGGCCTGGACCCGTTGCGGTACGCCGGGAGTGGGCGCCTTGCCGCGGCGGAACAGCGTCACCGCAACCTCCACACCTGGGGCGTCGTGCCAGGACAACCGGGGCGAGATCAGGTCGGTGTCGTCATGCACGCCGCCGAGGTGCCGCGCACGGCGCAGATTGAAGGCTGCCGACATCAGCGCGTGCGCGGCATCGTCATCCACCACGTCAAATGTCCACGCGGCCAGGTGCCGGAGCTGGGTGGAGCGGTTGACTCCGCCGCGCTGCGACTCGGTGATCTGGCGCAGCATCGCTATCACGGTGGAGACTCCGGCCCGGGTCGCGGCGGCCAGCTCCGCCGCCTGCGAGCTCCCGCCGGGCTCGGCCACGAACCAGGCGCGGACCGCCACCCAGCGGCGCCGCCAGTCCTCAAGAACCTCGTCACGGCGCATCAGCGGGCGGTCGTCTGCTTCAGCCGCGCGGTTCAGCAGCGTTCCGATACCGGTCGCCTCGACTTGCGCGACCGCCACGGCCAGACGGGGCAGGTACCGGTCAAGTTCGGCCATGAAGTCACTCATGTGCGCCATCAGCGCGTGTTTGTGGCGCAGGAACATTTCCGGCGAGGTGTCCGTCGAGCGGGTGATGTCGCCGAGCGTCAGGTGAAAGCGGGCCGACCGGCGCGCCATGTCCTCCATGACCCGGTCGAGGCTGGTCAGGCGGCGCACGATCTCGTCGCCATCGCTGCCGCGATTCGCCTCGGCCAGGCCGTGCAGGTCGCGCAGGATGTCGGAGAACACGAGCCGGGACAGGTTCGCGTCCTGCACCCGAGCGGCGAGGACGCCTTCGACCGCCGTGTAGGCGCGGTGCCCGAGTTCGCTGAACTGATATACCGACTGCCGGTTCCGGTACCGGGCCAGGCTCCCGGCGCGCGACGCGTCCTCCAGCCGGTGCAGGACCCCGTCATCGGAGAGGTTGTCCAGCCGGTTCCGGAGGTTGCCCACGTCCTCGGGGACGCTGTCGTGCGTGGCGGCCAGTTCAGCCAGGACCTCGGCCACGTCATCGGTGTGGGACTGGGCCACATGCATCCCGCGGAGCCGGTCCATCGCCCGCAGGACCCATAGGTAGGCGACGTAGTCGTCGCGGCGCGTGAAGTTGAACAGGCGAAACCTGTCGCTGACCGCGAGCGCGTCAAGATCGTAGGAATCGGCCTGGCCGCTCACCATCGCCATCGCGGCGATTCGCTCCCTGTCCCTGTAGCCGTCGAGCACGTCACGCTCATGATGGCAGCATTTCGAGCGGCTCAGAGTCACCTGGCCAAGGACGCTTGGGGCGGGCGCCTAGCGCCAGCGGGTCGCACCCCGCGTGGGTGGGAGGCCGATGCGGCGGCGCAGTTCGTCCGGGTCGGGAAGGAGGTTGGTCGGTTCCCCGGATTCCTGCTTGCGGCGCTGCCGCCACTCGCAGTCGTCCAGGAGCGCGAAGACCCGATCCCGCGCCGGGCCCCCCGCTGCGACCGCTTCGGCCGGGGTCAGGCCGTCCTCGTCGCGGGCGGCCAGCATCTTGTCCATCGTGTTGGCGCGGCTGATCTCACTGGCCAGGTGGTCCAGTCCCTCCGGCAGGGGCAGGAAGTACTCCTCAAGGATCAAGGTGACCGGCGGCGGCGGCACGAGGTCCACACCATGCCGGCGACGCTCAGCTTCCCCGCTGTCTGGTGCCGAACCGGAATCCTCTGGCTCGCCCATCAGCTCTTGCGCCGTCCGTGCGCTGCGCGTTGTCACCGCGGCATCGGGAGCCGCGGCGCGGACCTGTGTCTCCAGGGCCGCCACGCGCGCCTCGGAATTGGCCATCAAGGTAAAGACGCCGGATGGTCCGCGCTGGACGGTGCCGAGGTTGGTGAGTATCCCCGGCTCGACTTCGCCAATGTACTGGACCTCGTCCTCGGCGGGCTGGCACCACCAACGGTCGGGCACGGCCTCCAGGTAGGCCTGGTAGCTGGCCAGGTCGTGGATCGGCGGCTGCGGCGCGGCCAGGCACCGGTCCTGGAGGGCGGCCCAGGCCGCCGCCGGGTCGGCGACCTTCACGAAGGTCTCGCAGAAGCGATAGTCATCGCCGTCGGCGTTCACGAAACGCCGGGGCGCCTGCTGAGAGAACGCCGACAGGAGTCGTTCCGGGAAACGGTCGGCGGCTCCGGGCGGGACCGGCCCGTCGGGGAACAACGCGCAGGCTTGGCGCCGCTGATCGCGGCTGAGGCCAGCGATCCCGCCCAGCGCACGCAGCCGGGTGCCATCCGGCAGCAGCCGGGTCACCAGCATGTCCAGCCGGTCGGCCGAAAGCGAGAGCAGGCGGTCGTGCTGCTCGACCGACTGCGGGCCGCCGACCAGGCTGCGCAGTTCAAGCCGGGAACCGGGCCGGACCGAGGTCACCTCGTACAGGTCCACTGGAACGGTCAGCCACTGGCGCAGCAGCTCGCGTTCGTCCGGGCGCAGCAGGTGACCCCGGTGTGCGAGGAACCGCTCGGCGGCTCCACCGTCGAAGACCGCGAGATCGATCGCCAGCATGGCGGCCTGCGGCACCCCTACGACGCAGGCCAGCATGCGGTCGAGTACCTGGCGGTGGGGGCCGCGCTGGGCGTAGGTGGCGATCATCGCGTACAAGGCCTCAACCCGGACGGACAGCGGGTGCGGCAGGCCGTACTGGTCTTTCTCCCAGCAGCACGCCTTGTACTTGCGCCTCGACCCGCATGGGCACGGCCGGTTGCGGCTCACCTGCCCGGGTCCGCTGGCCGGTCGTCGGAGCTTGTCCAGCGCGGGCAGCATTGGATCGGCGACCGGATCGGTGCCGATCGAGTCCGCGAGTTCCCAGGCCCGAGCCCAGTTGCCCGCGCACAGTTCGTACTCGGCGGCGTCGCGGACCGCCGGCAACAGGCCCGGAGTCACCTCCAGGCTTTGCTCAACCAGGGCCCGGGCCTGCTCGACGCAGCCCGCACCCTCGGCTGCCCGTGCCCGGAGCAACACCGCGGCAGCGCGGTAGGCGGAATCCTGGTACCTGGCCGCATCGAGTGCCGCGATGCCCGCCGCCCATGGGTGCGCCGCTGGCGTGCCGGGCACGGCGGCGGCCTCGACTTCCTCCGCCACGAGCTCCAGCACCCCGGGGTCTGCCACCCGGTGCCGCTGGGCCACGGCGCCGACCTCCGTCGGCCGCCCGCCGGGGCTTGACGCCGCCAGCGCCGCAATGACCGCCAGCGCGTCCGCGGCGGTTTCGACGGGCACGGTCCCCTGGGGGCCTATGGCTCGATGCGTCAGCAGTCGCGCGGGAAGCGTGAACTCCTCAGCCAGCCGGGTTGCGGCCGCGTCATCTCCGGCGCGAAGCGCCGTGGCGAGACCCTGGAAAGTGCTGCGGGTACGGAGCAGAGCCATTGGCAGTCAGGGCGGTAGTCCCCGAAGGGCTTGTTCGCCCACCCTCCTTTCGATCCGTGCCCGCGCCGCAGGCCACTTGCCGATGGTCGTCTGGCATGTTGCCGCGTTCGGACTCCGGACAGTATCGCGCGGAAGGCAGAGACCGGGCCCGCTAAACCGCACAGCCAGCCCACGCGGCCCGCTCGATCTTGGCGGTCATCGCGGCCACGTCGTCCCGGCCGTCGTCTTTCCCACGCGCACGCGGACCTGCACCTCGGTCGGCAGCGGCACTGGCCGAGCCACGGTCTGGAGCTGAAGTGCGTCGGCGCCACCGAAGGTCTGCTGTGTCACTGCGCGCATCGTCGATGTCATGTCGTTGTGTGCCGTCAGGTAGACAAGTCCGCCGCCTGGGTCCCGGGTTTCGTTAAACGGCCAATCAGACTCGCCGCCCTGGCCTGGGTAGCGCCAAACTGGCACGTATTCAGCCCCGGGCGAGGGCTGTCCGCGCATGACTGCCGTAGTCTGGGAGAGTGACCGCAGCGCATGATTACGGCGACTTGCATGAACTCATCGACCGCCTGGAGCCCGACCAGGCCGAGGAGTTGCGGGAGCATGCGCTGAGACTGGTGAAGCCGGCCAGCGGCCGGTTCAGGGTACTGCGGGCTTTCGACGGTCCCCGTACGGACCTTGGCGCGAGGGCACGGGAGGTTATCCGCGCCGAATTCGGTCACGGCGATGCTGATCGTTGATACCGGACCGCTTGTTGCTTACCTGAACCGCAACGATCCTGATCATGCTCGATGCGCGGCATTGCTGGAGTCCCGCACGGATGATCTCCTCGGGACACCTTATGTCGTGACCGAGGCGTGCTACCTCGTTGGCAAGTATGTCGGTGCTGAGGCCGAGATCAATCTCGTCGAGGCTCTGGCTGCGGGCGACCTCAACCAGATCGACGTCCCATCAGGCGACCTGAGCCGAATCGCTCAACTGATGCGCCAGTACGTGGGTTTTCCCTTGGGCGTCGCCGACGCATCGGTGATCGCTGCCACCGAACGGCTCGGGGTCCACGAAGTGGCCACCCTCGACCAACGTCATTTTCGCGCAGTGACCCCAGCCCACGTCACAGCGCTGAAGCTACTCCCCTGACCATGGCCCCGATTGCTCGACCGCCAGGGCCGACAGCGTCCTGATCGCCCGGTTGACCCACCGGTACCGACGCTGCGCGACCGTGCCTTCTCCGAACGACCGCTGCTCCGGGCCATGGCTGCCACTCCCTTTGTTCCGTGGCTAAAGAGATCACTCCTCCGCATGACTCTACTTGGGCGAGAGATGAAGAGAAGGCCTGAAGCGATCTCACCGAATGGCGCCGGTGCAGGTGTCAGTTTGTCCGGAGAGCCGCGGCTGACTCCACTAAGCCTGCCCGTTCTAGCTGGCCGAGGACGTTATCGACGGTCTCAGGGCGCTGGTCGCGTGAGTCGGCGATGGCCTGGACGCAGGCGAACACGGTCCTGTCGTCGATGCTGATCTGGTCGAGCACGAAGTCGTCCGGGGATTTCGCCTCGATATTCCACAGGGCGAGGAGCTCAGCCGGGAAGTGCTTGAGGTTCGCTGTGACGATGACCTGAGCGCCGGCCTTGATGGCCGCGGCGAGCACATGGCGGTCCGTGGGGTCAGGGAGCTTGAGCCCCTCGATGAGAGGCTCGTATCCGGTGACGAGGCAGTCCGGGATGGCGCTATTGATCAGCTCGCGCAGGCGGGTGAGCTTCTCCTGCCTGATATCCGGACGGTTGCGCTCCAGGCTTCCGAGTGCCTCGTCGAGGATGTCCTCGGTCCATTTTGCCTGTACCAGGCCGGCCCTGCCGATGCGGATCAGTAAGTCCCGCGGCGTGTTGCCGTACATCGCGTTGGCGTCATAGACAACGATGAAGGCCATGGTCAGGGCAGGTCCAGTTCCTGGCTGAGGGCAGCGAGCTCGTCGAGGACGCTGCGGCGGTGCTGGTCGTCGCGGCGCTTGTATTCGCGGAGATCCTGGAAGGTGATCCGCCGGTGCCTGCCGACCGTGCGGTAGGGGATCTCCCCGGATTCCAGGAGCTTGATCAGGTAGGGCCGGGAGACGTTGAGCATGTCGGCTGCCTGCTGGGTGGTTAGCTCGGCGTTGTCCGGGATGATCTGGACGCCCTGGCCGTTTGCCAGCAGGCTGAGGATCTGCGCGAGCATGACGGCGGCTTCGCGGGGGACGACGAGGGCGTCGTCGCCGGCGAGTTCGCCGAGGAGCGTGAGCGGGCCAGATCCCTGATGGGTGGCCAGGAAGTCCCTGATGCGTAGGGCGGCGCGGTTCGCGATGTCGGGGTCGACATCACCAGGCCGGATCTGGCCAATAGCTTGACGAGTCATCTGCCCCACCACCCCTAACCGCATTATCCGCAACAATCGCAGCATCCGCAATAGTTCCGAGACGATGCTAGGCGTGAGCTGAGACACGGCACAACTCCTCAGCCTCCACCGTTATCTCCGCGGCGCATGATCAAGGGGCCAGCTGCCTCAGCCCGGAACCCTCCTGAAGGCTGCCCAGCAGGGAAGGCTGCCTTCAGACGTCGCTAGCTGCGCGCAGCTCGGGCTGGCCTGCTCAGGGTCGCGTGGGATCACCTGGCTGCACGGCAGCTGAACTGCTCGCCGCGCATGTTGCCGTGAGAACCGCCTGTTACTGAAGCTCGGAGCGGGCGGCCATCAGCGCGCCGACAGTCTCCATGCTGGTGATGGTGGCGCCGACCGCGCGCAGCGCCTCCTCGACCGGGATCAGGACGACGCTCATGTCGAAGTACTTCTCGATCTCGGTGTCGCCGCGGGCCGGGCCGGAGGCTATGACAGGGGCGGCCAGGAAGACATGGGTGTACTTGTTCGTCTCAGACGGCAGCGAGTAGTAGGCGCCCAGCGGGCGGAATCGCGCTGTCGGTTCTGCTATGAAGCCGGTCTCTTCTTCCAGCTCACGGCGTGCGGCGGTCTCCGGCGCCTCGGCCTCGTTCATGGTCCCGGCCGGGAACTCCAGCTGGTAGGACTTGAGGTTGTGCCGGTACTGGCGCACGAACACGAGCTGGCCGTCAGCGGTGAGCGGCACCACCATGACGCTGGGCGGCGTGTCGACGTAGTACCAGTCGCACTCATAACCGTCGGGCATCGCCAGCGTCTCCCGGACGAACCGCTTCGGCTTGGGCAGCAGGATCTCGGTCTCGATGAGCCGGGCGTCCTTCATCGTGCCGGCCGACGGCGGGGTCGTCATCGGGTCCAGTCCTCCGCGAGGTTCCAGGTGTTCTCGAAATGCCGGGCGCAGCGGGTAAACATCTTCGGTGCCTGATCTGAGCGGAACTCGAACGTCGGTGAGTTGCTCCCGATGAAGAACCGCAAGTACGGGGTGACAAGCATCCTGTCGTCACCCCGGACCACGCTGACGGTGGGGCACCCATCGTAGACCCGGACCTGCATCCGCTTCGCTGACATGGCGGCCTAAGGCCAGGTGCGAGACGCGTTCAAGAACAGCCGGGCCGCCCGGACTATGGCGCCCGCTTGCTGGCCGAGTTGGCGGTAGCCTGGCGGCGCAGGGCGTCGATCACGTCCGC
>DAIRVB010000211.1:0-7229 GCA_036803065.1 Streptosporangiaceae bacterium | reverse complement strand
CCAGTATGTCGGCCTTGGTCGATGAGCTTGCCGCGGTCGGCAGCGGCGTCATCACCGCAGGCCCGCCGCGCCCGCCGCGCCCGCCGCGCCGGACGTTCTGGCAGTGGCTCAGGCGGGGTCCCAGGCCGCGCGCGATTGCCCCGCGCTGACCCAGCAGAGCCGGCCAGCGGCAGGCCGGCGTGTGAAGGCGGGGCGGGTCAGCCAGCGGGACGGGTGACCGGGCTGGGGACCGCGTAGCCGGTGTAGTTCTCGGCCAGCGAGGTCGCGGCCGCCCGGGACGTGGTGACGTAACGGAGCTGGGAGAGCTGCAGCTGTGCCTCCATGGCGTCCGCGCCCGGGGTGGCGTGCAGCATCGAGGTCATCCACCACGAGAAGTGCGTGGACCGCCAGACCCGGTCCAGGCAGGTGGCGGAGTAGGCGTCGGCGGGCCCCCGGTCGCCACGCAGCAGCCCGTCGAGCGCGCCGGCCAGCACGGCCACGTCGGCGAGGGCCAGGTTGAGCCCCTTGGCGCCGGTCGGCGGCACGATGTGCGCGGCGTCGCCGGCCAGGAACAGCCGGCCGTACTGCATCGGCGCGGTGACGAAGCTGCGCATCGGCGTGACGCCCTTGTCCAGGATGGGGCCTTCCTTCAGGTTCCATCCGGGGAGCGCGAACCGCTCCTGCAGCTCACCCCAGATCCGGTCGTCCGGCCAGGCCGCGATGTCCTCGTCCGGCGCGACCTGCAGGTAGAGGCGGCTGACCTGGGGGCTGCGCAGGCTGTGCAGGGCGAAGCCGTGCGGGTGGTGGGCGTAGATCAGTTCGTCTGTCGAGGGCGGCACGTCGGCCAGGATGCCGAGCCACGCAAACGGGTAGCTGCGCTCCCAGGTGGTCAGCAGGTCAGCGGGGATGGCGGGCCGGCAGATCCCGTGGAAGCCGTCGCAGCCGGCGATGGCGTCACACGTGACCTCGTGCTTGACGCCGTCCGCGCCGGTGTACCGCATGACCGGTTTGTCGGTGTCGAGACAGTCCACTCCGGTGCCCGTCACCTCGAACTCAAGGGAGCCGCCCGCGGAGATTCGTTGTGCTATGAGATCTTTGACCACCTCGGTCTGGGCGTAGACGGTGACGGTGCGCCCGCCGGTGAGGTCGCGGAAGTCGATGTGCTGCCGCTGCCCCGCGAACTGCAGGTAGATGCCGCCGTGCTCCAGGCCCAGCCGGTCCAGCCGGCCTGCGAGCCCGGCTTCGCGGAGCAGGGCGACGCTGCCGTCCTCGAGCACCCCGGCCCGCTGCCGTGCCTCGCAGTACGCCCGGCTGCGGGTCTCGATCACGACCGAGTCGATTCCGCGCAGCGCAAGTAGATGCGACAGCAGCAGCCCGGCCGGGCCGGCCCCGACGATGCCTACCTGGGTGCGCATGTCCTCTGGTACTGCCTAGAAGGGATAGGGAGCGATCTCCCCGCGAACGGTGACCCAGCGGGTGTCCGTGAACGCGTCGAGGTTCGCGGTTCCGCCGAACCGGGCGCCGGTTCCCGAGGCGAAAATGCCGCCGAACGGGGTGTTGGGGGAGTCATCCACGGTCTGGTCGTTGATGTGCACGATGCCGGTCGGGATCCGGCGCGCCAGGTCAAGGCCGCGCATCACGTCGCCGGTCAGGATACCCAGCGACAGGCCGTACTCGGTGTCAGCGGCCAGCTTCGCGGCCTCGTCCGCGGTGGAGAAGCGGATGACCGGGGCCACCGGCCCGAACACCTCGTTGGCGTAGGCGGGCATGGTCGGCTCGACGTCGGCCAGCACGGTGGGCTGGTAGAAGAGCCCTTCGTACGTGCCGCCCGCGGCCAGCCGGGCACCTGCGTCCACGCTCGCGGTGACCAGGCCGTGGATCTTGTCGCGCTGCCGCTCGTCGATGATCGGGCCCAGGGCGACCTGGCCGGTGGCGGGGTCGCCGACCGGCAGGTGATCGGCCTTGGCCGCGAGGCGGCTGACGTAGTCGTCGTACACGGTCTCGTGCACCAGGTGGCGGCCGGTGGTCATGCAGATCTGGCCCTGATGGAGGAAAGAACCCCAGGCGCCTGCCGACGCCGCCTTATCCAGATCCGCGTCATCCAGGACGATCAGCGCCGAGTTGCCGCCGAGTTCCAGGTGGATGCGCTTGAGGTGCTGCCCGGCCAGCGCGCCGATGTGGCGGCCGACGGCGGTGGACCCGGTGAACGAGATGACCCGGACCAGGGGATGGGTGATCAGCGCTTCGCCGGTGTCCGGGCCGCCGGGAAGCACATGCAGCAACCCCTCGGGCATGCCGGCCTCCTCGAACACCCGGGCCAGGACGACCCCGCCGCAGACAGCCGTGCGCGGGTCGGGCTTGAGCACGACGGCGTTGCCCAGGGCCAGTGCGGGGGCCACCGAGCGGATCGCCAGGATTTGCGGGAAGTTGAACGGGGAGATCACGCCCACCACGCCGACCGGCACCCGCTCGGCCCAGCTGAGGTGGGGGGACTCGCTCGGCAGCAGCTCACCGTAGGGTCGCGAGGGCAGCGTGGCGGCCTCGTAGACCTCCTCGGTCGCTACGTGCGTCTCGAACTGGGCCGCGGGGACGATCTTGCCGCCTTCCCGGATGCTCCAGCCCTCGATCTCCTCCGCGTTGGCCTTCCAGATGTCACCGGCCCGGCGGAGGATGGCGGCACGCTCGGTGTACGGCAACGCGGCCCAGGCTGGCTGAGCCGCTGCGGCAGCCGTGGCGGCCGCAGCGATGTCGGCGGGCGAGGCGATGCCCACCCGGCCTATCTCCGCTCCGGTGGCCGGCTCGATGACCGCGGCGTCTCCGCCACTGGCCTGCTGCCACCCGGCGGAGAAGACCTTGCCCGACCAGATCGATTCGTCGATGAACGTCACCGGATGCTCCTCAGAGTCTCGTGCGCACTACGAACATCAGTTCTGTGTACGAACACGCTGAATCTAAGTGATGCCGTAGCGGGTGTCAACGCGTCCAGGACCGCTCCGCAGGCACCGACGGGCGGGCTGTCACAGCCCATCTGAGCTGACTGTACGGGCCTGGCCCCCCGCGCCGGGCATGAGGGCGACAGCAGCCACCGGGCGCTGGCTTCCCATGATCCACGGAATATTTCTGGGCTCATGTGTCCGGGATATTCCGTGGATCATGGGAACGCGCAATTCAGCCGGTGCGCGCCGCTTCGTAGGTGTCGATTGCCAGGCCTAGCTGCGCGAACTTCTGGGTGTATTCGACCGGCACGACCCCGGGCGGTGTGGGCGGGCGGTTCGGGTCCTGGTACTGGTCACCGAGGTTGGAGAACACGGCGATGATGTAGTGGCGGTAGGCCCGGCCGGGCAGCGACGCCACGATGCCGGCGTCCGCGCCCGAGTTCGATACCCACCCGGGCTTGTGCGCGAACGTCACTTGCGCGGTGTGGTTGCAGGGCCGGACGTCCTGGCCGAAGTAGCTGCCATCGACGGTCACGGTGCCGTCGGGGGCGATCCACCGCTGCGCGATGACCTGAGGGATGCCCGGCGCGGGATAGCCGGCCCCGCAGTAGTTGGGCGTCGAGAGCATCCAGTTCCAGCCTTGCTGGCCGAGTTCCCGCTTGAAGAGCTGGCGGGATGACGCGCTCAGGATCGCGCTGGTCACCAGCGTGCCGCTGGGGGCTGTCCACAGGGTGCCCGGAGCGCCGCTGATGAGCGCCAGCAGCTTGGCCGTGTCCAGCGAGCTCATGGTGACGGCGTTGGTCCAGCGTCCGCCGGTGGCCGGGTTGGTGCCCGCCAGCTGGAGTGTCTCCAGGCCGAGATCCTGGAATTCCTGATTGAGGCCGGCGATCGCGCCCCGGTCCCAGAGCATTTTGATCAGGGCGCACGACGCGCCGTTCGAGGACCAGGTCAGCGAGGCGTCGATGTACCCCCGGATGGTGTTGCTCGACGCGGGGCCGCACAACGAGCTCACCTGCGTTGGCTGGTAGTTATAGGTGTCGTCCAGGCTGATCGCGCCGCTGTCCACCAGCCGCAGGACGCCGAAGTTCACCATCAGCTTCAGGACCGACGCCGGATAGGGCAGCATGAAATCGATCGGCGCGTTCTCACGTCCGGGCACCACATCGATGGTTCCCTGGGCGTGATTCGTGTACCAGCCGGAGTCATCCCATTGGCGCCAGCGCACGTCGCTGGTATGGAAATTCTGGTCAACAGGTACCACGATTCCGTGCGGGTACTGCGGGCTCATCAGCACGGTGCCGGACGAGATGATCCGGCCTGCGTTGTCCAGTTCGAGAACGGTGGCGTCTACCTGCGGCTGCTGGACGATCGGCTGGGGGGCGCTGGTGTTGGTGGCGTATATACGGGCGCGCTGTTGAGGCGTGACAACGTTCTTGTTGACGCCGGTCGGGAGCGCTTTTGATGCCGCCGAACCAGGCGGCGCCAGGTCCAGGACCTGCTGGAACTGCAGCTTGTCCATGGTCCGCCGCAGTTCCTGGGCAATGGGGGTTACCGGGCTACCAGGTCCACTGGCTGCGGCCAGCGGCGTTGACGCCGCCTGGGCGGCCAGGCCTGATGGGACCGACATTAAGCCGGCGGCTGCTACCGCGAGTAGCGCGCCGAGCCTGCGTTGATTCATAGGGCTCTCCGTTCGTTGCTGACGTGGCTGCATGCCAGAGCACGTCGCATAGTGGCTGGATGGCTGCCGCTGGGTGGAGAGCCCCTGCTGGGCAGCGAGCCTCTGCCGGCCCCAGTGGCCGGTGACGTGCGGGCCGAATCCGGCCGGCACCATAAAACGGCGGAACATTCGACGCCTGTGGGCTCGCTGTGATTTCGCCTCAAAGGCAATTGGCCACGGGCCTGGCGCCGCTGGTTCTGGAGTGTAGTAGAGCAGAGCCAATCATCTGTGCGGCTTTCCATTCACCAACGGCGCTGCGCGGCCGCCGGTCAACCCGCTCCGGCGCTGGTGGCGTGCGGGGTTGCTCGCCGTGTGGCGTGGCGGTTGCCTCATCTGCCCAGGGCCGGTCCGGGCGGGCTAGTAGCCGCGGATCACGTCACGGCCGAAGCGGGCCATCTCCTCCCGTTGGGGGGAGAACTGCAGCAGCATCAAGCCCACGCCCGCCTGCTCATAGGCACGCAGCCGGTCGATGATCTGATCCGGCGTGCCGATCAGCCCGCTGCGCAGCCCGCGGTTGGAGACGCTGTACTCCTCCACCGAGATGCGCGACTCAAGCTGCGACCCGTCGACGAAGTCCTGGTAGGAGGCGTAGGCCTCGGCGGAGGAACGGACATCGAGGATCCGGCCAAGCTCGGCCTGCGCCTCGGCCTGGGTGTCCCGGCAGATCACGTAGCCGGACACGCCGAAGGCCAGCGGGGGCCTGCCGGCCGCCGCCCGCCGTGCCGTCAGGTCGGCGACCTTGGCCGCGATCACCTCGGGGGAGTCCCCGTGCATGACATACGCGTCGGCCTGCTGCGCGATCACTTCTTTGGCTTTCGGTGACTCGCCGCCCATGTAGACGGCGGGCAGCCGGGCCGGCTTGGGCTCCAGCACCGTGCCGGCCAGATGGTAGAGCGGGCCTTCGTGGGTCACCGTGTCCTCGCGCAGCAGGCGGCCGAGCACGTCGAGCCACTCCTGCGTGCGCGCATACCGGGCGTCGTGCACGTCGAACGGCGCGCCGTATTGTGCTGCCTCGTCCTTCCACCAGGACGACACCACGTTGAGCGACAGCCGGCCGGGTGCGATCGTGTCCAGGGTGGACAGCGCCTTGGCGGTCAGCGCCGGTGAGTGGTAGTTGGGCCGCACGGCGAGCATGAGCTCGAGCCGCTCGGTCACCGCCGCCACCGCCGGTGCCAGCGTCCAGCAGTCCAGCGACGGCGCGTGATGGCCCTTGATGTCGTTGAGGTTCAGCTCGGCGATCAGGGACAGGTCGAAGCCATGCTGCTCGCTCTCGATGGCGAGGTCACGGAGATAGGGCCAGGCGATGCTCATGCCCTCATCGCGGACGTTGCGCAGCCAGCCGCCGAAGATGGGCATCCAGTACCCGAATCTCATCCGCCGCCTCCTTCGGCGAGGAGCCGGCCGAAGAAGGCCGCCACGGCCGGGATGGCCGGCTGCGGCGCGACCGCCTCGATCCCCGCGTTGTAGTTCGTTGTCGTATTCACGTCGTAGGTGACCAGCCGGCCATCCACCGTCTCGATGAACTCAAAGCCGGCGATCTCGATGCCGTGGCGGCGGGCGAAGTCCAGGTAGCGGCCGATGATCGGGTGGTCGAAGCTGTCACGGAGCGTGAACAGCCCGGTCCCGGCGGCCTGATCCGCCGCGCAGGCGTCCGCGGGGCAGAACTCGAAGCCGCCCCGGGCCGTGTCCGCCTGGATCGCGTACACGTACTCGCCGCCGACCACCTCCACCCGGGTGATCACCGGCTCGGCGGCCCGCAGGTACTCCTGCAGCAGCGTGATGCCATCCACCGGGGCGGCGTACCCAGGCGAGGAGACGTAGCCGGCGAACTCGTCGTGGCTCCCGAACAGCAGCACGCCCAGGCCCTTGCCGCCCTGATTGTGCTTGCTGATGAACGGGACCGGCAGTTTCCTGGCCATGGCCACCAGGTCCGCCGACCCGGCGACGGCCACTGTGCGCGGCACATCGAAGCCGGCCGCGCGCAGCGCCGTGAGCTGGGCCGCCTTGCTGACTTCGATCTCGAGAACCCGCCCGCCGTTCACCACCCGCCGGCCGTGCGACTCGAGCCAGCCGAGCAGGGCGCGGGCCTGATCCTTGGCGTGCGGATGGCCCCTGGTGTGGGAAGACGCGCTCATCCGGGACCAGAACACCCCGCCCGGCGGCTGGTCGCCGAGATCGACCGCCCCATCGCCCAGCAGCCACTGCTCGTGCGGTACCCCCGCCGCGTCGAAGGCGGCCGCCAGCGGCGCGTACCAATCCGGATTCTCGTGGAGTACGTGCACCTTCACCCGGGACCTGCCTCCGCGCGGCCAACCTGTCAGGCACAGCGTAGGGGGTCGCTCAGCCGGCGTCGGCCGGCCCGGGGTGAACGGGAAAGGCGGAGCGTACAGCCCTGCTCACGGGCGGACTGATACCCGAACTTCTCCCCGCATTTCTACCCATCAGCTCGCTGGCGGGGTCAGGTCCGTCAATCAGCCCCTGCCACTCATGAGCAGTTCATCCGGGAGCCGCCGGGACAGTATGCCTGCGGTCCTGACCAGCGCGCGCCAGCCGCGGACCGGGTGATGCCGTGACCCGATCACGTGATTAAGGGGTGA
>DAIRVB010000210.1:0-7236 GCA_036803065.1 Streptosporangiaceae bacterium | reverse complement strand
CCCACCGAGGACTCCATGCCGGAACTGCCCTGGACCCAGGGTGCGTGCTCGTTGTGGGCGGACGTTGCCGACAGTAAGGTGGCCACCTCCAGGCGATGGCCACGCGGCGATTCTCGAGCAACCACAGGCGTCGCTCGCATCGCGAGAAGCAAACGGGCTGGCGAGCCCCATCCACTGGCCACAGGCGAGGGGAAGGCCGGAAGAGGCGAATGAAGTGAAGCCACTCAGCGCTGCAGCGCGCCCAGCGCCGGCCGCACCATGTCCGGCGTGACATCCTCGGCAGACCACGCTGCGGCACAGAGCGCGCGCAGCCCGTCGAGCAACTCGCCGGAGCCGTCGAGCCCGAGCCGGCCCTCAGCGGGCCCGTGAGCCGTCCAGCCACCGCAGGTGAAGGCATCCCCGGTGACACTGACCGGAGGGTGCGGCTCCAGCAGGCCCATCAGCCCGGCCGCCAGGTACGTGGGGCGCCGATGGGGCGGCGCGAGCACGGCATCCAGCGGCTGGCTGACCCCGGTGAGCACCAGCAGACTGTCCGCGCCCACCCGGACCGCGCCTTCGATGTCGGTGTCCAGGCGGTCCCCGACGATCAGAGGCCGCTGCGCGCCCGTCCGGGCCACCGACTCGGCGTGCAGCGGCGGTTCCGGCTTGCCCGCGATCACCGGCTGCTGCCCGGTGGCCGTCACTATCACCTGCGACAGCGCACCGTTTCCGGGCTGACGTCCCCGGCCCGTCGGCATGGTGGCGTCGGCGTTGGAGGCCACGAACCACGCGCCCGCCTGGACGGCGAGCGCGCCCTCAGCCAGCAGCGAGTAGCTGATGTCGGCCGAGTAGCCCTGGACGACCGCGGCCGGCTGGTCCGCCGCGACGCTGACCGGACGCAGCCCTCGTTCCCGCACGGCGACGCGCAGTCCGTTGCCGCCGACCACCAGGACACCCGCGCCTGCGGGCAGCCGTCCGGCCAGGAGCCGGGCGGCGGCCTGTGCGGAGGTCACCACGTCCCCGGCGCTGGCCGCGACGCCCAGGCTGGTCAGCTGGGCGGCGATCGCGGACGGGGTGCGGGAGGAGTTGTTGGTCACGAAGCCGAGCCGCATGCCCGCGGCTGATGCCTGGGCCAGCGCCTCCTGAGCGTGCGGGATAGCCGACCCTCCCAGGTAAACGACGCCGTCGAGGTCGAGCAGGGCGACGTCGTAGACCTTGACCAGGGGATCCGGGCAGCCGCGCAGCAACCCGGCCAGCCCGCTGCGCGCGGCGGTATCAGGCGTCACGGAATCCCCCTGCATGCTCAACTGCCGCCCTGCGCCCGCGACCGGGCCCGCAGTGTTGCCCGGACCCCCTGCAGCGCGTCCGTGTAGTGCCGCAATTCTGGTCGCATCGCCGCGGCGAGCGCGAGGTGCTCAGCGGCCGCGGCCGGGTTGCCGCCCCGCGCCAAGGCCAGGCCGAGGCCGAAATGCGCATAATCGTCACTCGGGCTGGCCTCCACGATCTGCCGGAAACTCTCTGCCGCAGCCGCGTAGCGCCCGGTGTCGAACTGTGCCCGGCCGAGGGCCTCAAGCACGCTCCGGGAGCCCGGCTCCGCTTCCGCCGCGCGTTCCAGGAGCTGCGCGGCGGCCGCCGCGCTGCCCCGGCCGAGCAATTCGAGGCCCCGCTGGTACCACGTGTACGCGTCACCAGGCGGGGCCGGTAGTTCACCCGACGATATCGGATCTTTCTCCGGGCGGGAATCCCGGCCGCCCGGTGGTGCTTCTGGCATATGTGCAGATCCTTCCGTCCGGCCACGGACCAGCGACACCAGGGTCAGCCGGCCTCGCGCTTGAACCGTTCCGTGGAGTCCGTTATGCCCAGGAAAGGGTCACCGGACTCGCGGAAGTCACTTCACCACCGTACGACGTGATCGCGCACGACACGGCGGACAAGCTGCTCGCGGCCGATCCGCACAATGTGGTCCGGCTCATCCTGCCGCGCCAGGATCCGGGCCGCCCGGGCGGACGATACGGCGAGGCGGCCCGGCTGCTGCGGGAATGGCAGCATCAGGGCGTCCTGGTACCGGACGCACGGCCGGCCTTGTACGTCTACGAACAG
The DNA here is from genome assembly GCA_036803065.1 of Streptosporangiaceae bacterium. Taxonomy (GTDB): domain Bacteria; phylum Actinomycetota; class Actinomycetes; order Streptosporangiales; family Streptosporangiaceae; genus JAWWPY01. Next base: position 5,157 of record DAIRVB010000210.1, on the reverse strand, counting down.
CATGTCGACGCGGAGCACCCGGGAGCCGGTGACGGCCTGGGTGCCTCCTTGGCCGGCGGCCCGGCCACCGGGCGGGTGGTGCAGCGAGGCCTGATCGGCGCGCTGCGGCTCGCCCCGCCCGGTTCGGGGATCGTGCTGCCGCACGAAGATGTCATGCCCGGGCCGGTAACGGGCAGGCGGCAGCTCATGGAGGCGACCCAGGCGAACCTGGAGCCGATTTTCCTGCTGTACGACGGCGCTGACGGGCAGTCCGGCAGCGCCGCGACCCGACTTGTCGACGAGGTGGCCTCGACCAGGCCACCGCTGCTGAGCGCGGAGACCGCTGACGGCACACGGCACACGCTCTGGGCCGTGACCGACCCCGCTGAGCACGCGACGGTGGCGGCGGACCTGGCCCCGCGGCAGGCGCTGATCGCCGACGGGAACCACCGTTACGCGGCCTACCTCGAGATGCAGGGCCGCCGGCACGATGCGGGCGATGAGCCCAGCCCGTGGGACTACGGCCTGGCGCTCCTGGTCGACTCGGCCGCGTACGCGCCGCGGATCGGCGCGATCCACCGGGTGCTTCCCGGCCTCGACCCGTCCGAGGCCGTGCGGCGCGCCAGGGGAGCTTTTACCGTACGGGCGCTGCCCGGCGGCCGGACGGCACTGCCTGCCGCCCTGGCCGCACTGGCCGCGGCGGCGCAGCACGGGGCGGCTTTCCTGGTCGCGGGCGGTGGCGAGATCCACCTGCTCACCGACCCTGACCCGGCGCAGCTGGCCGCGGCGATGCCAGCGGAACGGTCGGATCGCTGGCGCGGGCTGGCGGCGTCGGCGCTGCAGGAGCTGCTGCTGGCCCGTGTCTGGGGAATCGGTGACGACGAGCTCAGTGTCCGGGTGGTGCACGATGATGCCGCCCGGGCCACCGACGAGGCGGACGAGGCGCCAGGGGGAACCGCCGTAATCTGCACCGCGGTGTCCCCAGCGGACGTCTACGCCGTGGCCGCGCTCGGCGAGCGCCTGCCACGCAAGTCGACCTCGTTCGCCCCCAAACCCCGCACCGGCCTGGTGATGCGGGTCCTGGCCGATGGCTGACCAGGCCTAGCCAGCCCAGGGCGCCGGGGCTCAGCGGGGGCGGAGGCCCTTTCGGATGTAGAGCCCCGGCGGGCCGCCGGGCACCGGGGTGAAATTGTCCTTGAAGTAGGTCGCCACCTGCGGCGCCCGCAGCGGAACCCGCTTGCCAGCGAGGGCGGAGAGCCACACGTACTGGGCGGGCCGCAGCGCGGCGAGCCACGCGGCGCGTACCGACGGCGAGCGGGCCGCCCCGCTGGCTGCGTTCCGGCCACCCGAGAGCGAGTAGTCGGTGCCGACGCTATCCACCATCGGCGAGCAGCCCGGTACCCGCGAGACGAACCGGTCGGCGGCGATGGCGTAGGAGACCTGGTCGGCCAGCACGCAGGCGCCGGGTGGGATGATCCGCCGGGCGGCGGCCACGTTGGCCTGGGAGAGGGCGGGCGAAAGGCCAGCCCCCGAACCGGCTTCCACGCCAAACTGGGCCACCGCCATGATGATGATGGCGATCCCGGCGACCGCCACCGCGACCCTGGGCAGTCTCTGCGCGGCCATCCAGCGCCCACCGGATGGCCCAGCCGTCGCCGGGAGCCCAGCGGCCGCCACCAGCCGGGACACCGGCAACGCGATGGCCAGGGCGACGAACGGCGCCAGGAAGCCGGCGTAGTGGTAGTAGAAGTCAGACGGCCACACGAAGGCCGCCACCACCAGGACGCTGGTGCCGAGGGCGAACCACTCCAGCGCGGGCGGCCGCTGCCCGGTCATCCGCGAGGCGAGCAGGCAGCACGCGGCGACCGCCGCGGCCAGTGCGACGGAGACGATGATCAGGACGGCCAGCCCGAGGTGGGCCACGCCGGTCAGGCCGGTCATCTCGTGCAGCCGGAACGCGAGCGGCGTCCGTACTTTATCGACCCTGATCAGCTGGGCAACGATCACGCTGTCGTAGAAGGTGCGGGGCGCGGCGATGAGGAATGGCAGCACCGGGATGACGAATCCGGCGCCGGCCCCGGCCAGGAAGCTGACCGCCCGCCGGGGCTTGCTGGCACTGAGCGGTTTGCTGGCACTGAGCAGGAGTATGACTGCCACCGGGAGGACCGCCCATACCTTGACCGCGCCGGCGAACCCGAACGCGGCGCCGCCCCAGGCGAGCCGCCGGGTGCTGCCGGTCAGCCGGTCGCCGTCGAACACCGCGACCGCCCCGGCCAGGCAGAACAGCACCAGCCAGGGTTCCAGCAGCACAGTATGCGCGGACTGGATGCTCGGCGGGTAGACCGCCGCGATCCCGCAGGCCACTGTCGTGGCGAGCAGGCCACGATGGCGGACGAGCAGGCCGGTCAGCGGCACCGATGCCGCGCCGGCCAGCACGGTCACGACCCGCGCCACGGCCATCGCCTGGGCGGTGCCGAGTCCCTTGGTCAGCAGCGCCACCGGGGACATGAGCAGCGCGATGCCCGGTGGCTGCACGATGATGAAGTCGCGGTAGGGCAGGTAGCCGTGCACCAGCCGGATCGCGCTGCCGAAGTCGGTCCCGTCGTCATACTCGGTCACTCCCAGCAGGTAGCCCGGTCGGCTCAGCTGGTACAGCCGCAGCGCGAGCCCGACGACGGAGGCCGCGATTATGACGACGGCCACCCGGCTGACCCGCCGTCGGTGGCCTTCCGCGCGCGGAGCCGCCGACGAAGGTTGCTCCCTGGCGGCAGGCGTTCTCAATGGCGTTCCGCTCACAGCTGGTTAGCTCCGCAGGCTTCCCGTGGGGCCGGCCCGGTGAGGCTCGGCTCCTGGATCCGGTACTGGGCACGCATCGCGCCCGATGGCACCAGGCCCCGCGCCAGTGCCTGGCCTTTCCCGGCAAGCGGTGCCCAGCCGTTGCAGGCGAAGGCCCGCCCTCCGGACGCGTTCCGATAGTACTCGCCGACGCAGCGCCGGCACCGAGTAATCCGACCCGGACGCGCGTCAGGTCACCGGTGCTCCGTCTGCGACCATAGGGGCATGGAGCAGGCTGAGCGCGGATCGGTCAAAGGTTCCGGAATCACCGGGCTGGGTCACGAGGTGTACGAGATCGACACCCGGATGGCCGGCTACCAGGGCATCACTGCCGGATACCTGATCCTCAGTGACCGGCCGTGCCTGGTTGAGACGGGGACCGCGCCGTCCGCGCCAGTGGTCCGCGACGCCCTTACCGAGCTGGGCATCGGCCCCGCCGACCTGGCGACCGTCGTGGTGACGCACATCCACCTGGATCACGCGGGCGGGGCAGGTGACATCGCGGTCATGTACCCGCAGGCGGAGATCGTCGTGCACGAACGCGGCGCCCGTCACCTGGCCGACCCGTCCCGTCTGATGGCCAGCGCGCGGATGGTGTACGGGAGCGCGCTCGATGGGCTTTTCGGCGAGATGGCCCCGACCCCGGCCGACCGGATCAGGACGGTTGAGGAGCGCGGGACCATTGACCTCGGCGGCGGCAGGCGGCTGGACAGCCATTACTCGCCAGGCCACGCCAAGCACCACGTGGGCCTCATCGACTCGGTCTCCGGGGACCTGTACGTGGGCGACGCCGCTGGTGTCTATATTCCGGAGACGGCGGATCTGCGGCCGGCCACGCCGCCCCCGGACTTCGATCTGGCCACTGCCCTGCAGTCGTTGCGGACTTTTGCCGCTCTGCGGCCTAGCCGGCTGCTGTTCAGCCATTACGGACCGGTGGATGCGGTCGATCAGGTCCTTGACCGGTCGGCGGAGGAGATCACGCTCTGGGTCGAGGAGACCCGGCGGGCTCACGACGCCCGGCTCGACCTCGATCACGCGGTGGCCATGGTGCACGAGCGGACCCGGCAGCGCTACGCCGTGCTGAACGCGGACGCTGACCCGGCGGTGGCGGCCAAGTTCGAGCGGATCAGCAGCACCGCCTCCAGCGTGGCGGGCATCATGCACTGGCTCGAAAAATCAGGCCCTCCAGCCTGAACAACGCACTCCGCCCAGCATTTCCGCCGGGACGCTAGTGCAGCGCCGTTCTCGATCATGTTCAACCATGAGGCATGAGGCGGAGCCCAGTCAGGGCCCCGGCAAAGTCGTGAGGTGTCCGGCTTGATGTGGTTGGTGTAGACGCGCCGTTGCTGGTGGTAGCGGGGCGGGCATGACCGGTACAGAAGGTCATCGAGGTTCTTTACGCCTTGTTGATCGTCCGAAGTGAGTCATGCCCGGTTGTGGCCGCCCTGCGCAACGCCCCCATCGGCGCGCTCCGCGCCGCCGGCGTGCACATGCCAGCGCGGATGGGCCTGGAACCAGGCCTTGGTTTTCTTCGCCGTCCTAGTCGGGAGGCTGAACCGACGCTCACATGCAGCTGATCGTTAGTCGCGTGGGGGTGCTTCCGGAGAGGGTCGCAACAACCTGACGGACATCACCGTCCACAGGGCAATCAGCACAAGCCAGATGATCAAGCACAGCCATCCGGCCAGCCCGGTGCGCGGCGGATAGACAGCCTGGGTCAGCGGCGCGTAGCCATACCAGCCGACCCTGACCGTGTTTCCGAGAGTGACGAGGTAGCTGCCGACCGCCCCGAAAGCCAATCCAAGGGCGACTACGACCACGATCCTCTGGGCCTTGCCTAGCCGGTCAGTCAAGTGCATCAGCCAACCCTGTCAGGTCCGCGGACTGAATGGGCAGCCAACTCCAGCGGATGCTGAGCACACCGACTGCATGACGCCCCACCAGGAGACTGCGGGCCGCCACTCTATGGCCTCCAGCGTTACCGCTCATGCCGCGCGGAGCGGGTGCCCGTCCGTGGCGCGCCGCTTTCCCCGGAATGGCTGGGGACCGGCGGCCCGGTAGCTCAGGTCCTGGCGGTGCCCAGGACTAGGGTCGTCCTCGGCAGGAGAGGTGTGCCGGTCCGTCTGCGGGAGGTTGGGATGCTGCGTGCGGTATTCGTGCGGACTTTGAAGCCTGGCGTGAGGTATGAGCAGTTCGTAGACGCGTGGATGCCGCAAGATCTGGACGGCGAGTATTCGGCGCGAGTCAGCGTCTCGCGCAACGTCGCCGATGACCGGCAGGTGATCACAATCCTCGAACTGGACATGTCGATGACCGAATTTGAGGCAAGACGTGCAACGCTGA
>DAIRVB010000209.1:0-7258 GCA_036803065.1 Streptosporangiaceae bacterium | reverse complement strand
GTTGGGCAACCCGAACGGGGCATCGAATACCTTGATGTCATTCTGGATGGTCGGCGAGCCGTATGAATCCACGATCACGATCGTCCGGCCGCTGCCGGTGATCCCCCGGCTGTACAGGGGATTCAGGTCGTAGGCGGTCCGGTACTGCAGCGGCGTGTAGCAGTTGAGATGGAACGTGGCCCGGCACGCTGTCGTGGACAGCGGAGCAGGGAGCTGCCTACCAGCCAGGATCGGGCCGCTCAGCGCGGGGACCGGCGCCACGGAGCGCGCAGCGGCAGCCGCCTGGTGGGCACCAGGTGCGGCCGCCGGGTGGGCACCAGGTGCGGCCGCCGACAGCGCGAGCAGGCCACCCGCCGCCACGACCGGGATCAGAATGCGGGACGGACGCCGTGTCGTGTGGGATCTGGCCTGCGGCGATACAAGGCCAGAGCGGGGCTCGGCGCTGCGCGCCGACCTTCGGGAGATCAACAGCATGTCACTCCTTTGCGAGTACCGGACCATCCCTGGTGAGTACCGGAGCATCCCTGGCTCGGTGGGTCAAGGCGGTCGGCCGGTTGAGGGGCGGGCGCAGTTCGGCCTCACCACCTGGGCAAACACTGGTCTGTTATCCCACACCGGCCCCGGCCAGGCGACGCCTTGGCCGAATTCTGGCCACCGGAAGGGCACCGACGTGCACCCTCCCCCAGACGCCCCGTGCAGTTGGCACGGCACGCGCGGATACTGTCACCATCACTGGGCTCCAAACGCCGCTAGCTCAACTGGTCAGAGGGGCAGCGCGGTAGCCGCCGTCTTGCGCGCAGGCCTGCCTGTGGTCGCGTCACCGGACTGATCCGGGCGGCCAACGTGCCGGGGCGCAACGCCCGGGATCCCTGCCAAGCGTGCCGCCAGCACGTGGCCCTTTTGAAGCGATGACCGTCTGCCGTCTATCGTGAGGTGTGTTGTGGGCGACGACTGCGGCGAGGGTCGCGAGCCGGTTCGGGGACGCGCGGTGAGAGGCGCTGCCCCGTGTCGCTGCGGCCGCGCGGATGAGGCGCAGGTGTCTGAGACGGGTGGCCGCCGGTGAGCCCGGTGGTGCTCCGGGGCCGGTCCGATGAGCTGGGAGCGGTCCTGAGCGCGATGCGCCGGGCCGCGCGCACTAGGGCCGGGGCGATGATCATCCTGACTGGCGAGCCGGGCATCGGCAAGACCGCGCTGCTGCGGGCGGTCGTGGAACAGGCGTCGCGGTCGGGCAGTATGGTCGGGCTGGGTCACGCTGAGGAGATCGACCAGATCGCGCCGGGCGCGCCGCTCCTGCTCGCCTTGCGATCGGGGCCGCGGCCGCTGGTCGACGGATCGGCTTTCGCGGGGCTAGCGTCGCTGTACGACCAGCAGTTGTGGCTGGTCGAACGGATCAGCGGGATGCTTGAGGACGCCGCGGGGCGCGCGCCCGTGGTGATCGCGATCGACGATGCGCACTGGGCCGACCGGTTGACGCGCGCCGGCGCCTGCTGCCGCTTGAGCCGGAGACCGTCTCGCTGGTACGGCTCGCGGCCGTGTGGGGCCGCAGCCTGCCGGTCGAGGACGCGGCCCGCCTGCTCGGTGACCTGCCGACGGCCCGGGTCCTGCACGCCGCCCGGCAAGCGGCGGACAACGGGCTGCTGACCAGCGGGGAACCGGGCGTCGACTCTGCAGGTACAGGCCTGCCGCGCGCTATGGGCGGCCGGTGCCTGCCACGAGATCGAGCGCCGGGTTGATGCCACGCTGCGGCTCGACGGCGTTGCGCCCGCTGTCCGGGCGCAGCTATCGGCAGCGCGGGCGCTCGCGTCCACCCGCACCGAATCGGCTCCGTCGGCCGGGCAGGCGGCCGAGGCAGCCCTGGCGTCGGGACGGCGCCTCACCGACGGGGCCACTCAGCGGATCGCGTTGCTGGCACTGGCGGAGGCGGCCAGGAACGAAGGCAGCCACCAGCTCGTCCTCGACCGCTTCACGGAACTGCGGTCCATGTCTCGTTCGGAATACCTGGCCGACGAGATCCGTGCCTTGCAGCACCTCGACCGCTACTCCGAAGTGGACACGCTGCTGGCGAAGATCCGCGACGAGGCTCAGGACAAGGGCGACAACGTTCTGCCGTCCTTCCTGTACGCCCAGATCTGGCAGGACCACAACCTGGCCCGCTTCGATGCGGCCGAGGCGGGCGCCCGGGCGCTGCTGCGCCTGGCACGGGAGATCGGCAACTTCGGCCATGAGATCGACGCCCGGATGGTGCTGGCCGCGGTGGCGATCTACCGCGGCGACCCGGCCGAAGCGCGGACGACCCTGCAGCCGGCGGTGGCACGCGAGGAGTTCCGTGACGAACTGCGGGTGTCCCGGCTGCGCCTGATGCAGGGCTGGCTCGCGGCGGTGGAAGGAGACACCGGCGCGAGCCTGGCCATCCTGCGCCCGCTCGTGGCCGCAGCGGCCAACGACGTCGGCGCCTGGCGCTGGTCGCCCCCGTGGATGCGCACGTTCGCCGGTATCGGCCTGGCGGCGAACGACGACCGGTTCGCGCAGGCGACGGCTGCGATCGCCGAGCTCGGCGTCCGGTCCCGTGTGCAGCTGAGCAACGTGCTGCGCGACCACGCGCCCGGTCAGCACTAGCCAGCAGCCCGCGGCTCCTCACCTGTTCGGGTGAGGCACCGCCTGACGGCCCGGCCGCTGCGCCTCTCCGGCCACATCCTGGGCCGGGGACCGGGAGGCCCTGGCCCGGACCCTGTCGGTGCGGCTGGGCGGCCGCGCGGCGGAACTGGCCGGGCTGGGCGGCCGCGCGGCGGAACTGGCCGGGCTTGAGAGATCGATGATCACGGCTGCCCGGTTGCTCGCACACCGCTTATTTCCGGCCGGGCGGACAGGACTAGTGACCCTACCGGAGACGGCGGTGCCCGCAGTGGCATGGAGATAACGGAAATGACCTGCACCGCCGGCTTGAACTACTGGCCGGCGGCACAGGCTCTGGCCGCACCGCCCGGCCTGGGCGCTCGCCGGAGGGAAGGTGGTGAGGAAAGCCGGTCGCTGAGGTGTCGCGGACGAGACGGCCCACTCCAGCTGCGGTGCGGTGAAACGAGCGAAAGGAACGCTCTCATGTTCAGATCACTCAGCACTTCCCTGATCGTGCGGGGCTTACTCGCCCTGGCGATCGGAATTATCGCGCTGGCCTGGCCCGGGGTCACCGTCTACGCGCTGGTCATCCTCTTCGCCGTGTTCGCCTTCATGGCTGCTGGGCTGCAGGCCATGCGGGCGTTCAGCAGCGACCGGGCGGGCCCGGTCATCGGGCATCTCCTGCTCGGCCTGGCTGATCTGGCCGCTGGCGTGATAGCCCTGGCCTGGCCGGGGCCCACCGCGCTTGTGCTGGTGCTGGTCGTGGGCACCTGGGCCATCATCGGAGGCCTGGTCGAGTTCTTCGCCGCGTTCGGAGCCGGCGAGAGCGGCGGGACACGGGCGCTGTTCCTCATCGGCGGGCTGGTTACGGTCGCGTTCGGCGTGGTCCTCCTCGCCCACCCGGGGATCGGCGCGGTCACCCTGGCGCTGCTCTTCGGCATGTTCAACCTGATCTACGGGGTCTGGCAACTCACGCTCGGCATCGAGGTGCGCAGGATCGGGAAGACCGAGCTGGGTGAGGCCGGGAAGAAGATCCCGCATTCGGTCTTCGGGCGCCGGCACGCGGCCTGAGCCGGTGCGCGGGAATGGGTGCCCGGCACAGGCAGGCACCCACCCGCGACCCGGGCTCTCGTGGTGGCACGGCTGCACGTGCGGTGCCGGACGGGCGACCGACCACGGATTGAGGCCGTCGTCCTGTGATCCCGCCTGGCCCACCCAGGGCACATGTCCGGGCCAGGCCGGGATCAGGACACGTCCAGGTCCCGGCCCGGTTTCTCGCCGCTAGCGGCGAGCTGGTGGGTGATGCTGGTGAGCAGCTCTGGCAGTCCCTGGCACCGCTGTGGCCCCAGTCGGAGCACAGCCGGCGGAGCCGGTCCTCACACGGGCCTGCGCCGGGTCCTGCGCCGTGGTGGTGGTGCGCAGCGGAAGTTCCTTGAGCGTCCAGCTCAGCAGGAACGCCAGCGCACCGACGGGGGTTGCCGATCGAGGCGCCCCCAAAGCCCAGCTCAGTCACCCGGATCCCGGTGCCCCGGATGGGCGCTCCAGCATCAGTCACCGTCCTCCCATGTGCTGCGCGAGCGCCTGCGTCCAGGTGCGTTGCGGTGCTTTCGTGCTGTAGTGACGCATCAGGCGTTCCTGCCGCATCGATAGAGCGTTCCGGTGGTCGTCTCCCCATCGCCGAACCTGCCGAAACTACCCTGCCCGCCGGAGGCGGCCGTGCCGCCGTAGGCTTTCGCGGGCACCTTGGTGCACGCGCTCTGCACCCAGCGCGCGACCGCGCGGGGTCCGCCATCGGCGGCCGTGCTGGCGGCCTGCCCGGCTCCTGGGCCGGTCCCGCCACCGATCATCAAGAACCTGAGCTGCCCGCGGGCCACCAGCTGCCTGACGTGCGCCACGCTGGGCTCAGGAACCGAGCCGCTGAACCCGCCCATGGGCATGACTTCCTGCCCAGTCGCCATGATGTAAGGTGCGGCCGCCGACCAGGACTGCACTGCCATCAGGTAGCTGGCGCCATCACGGTGGGCGGTCAGGTAGCGGTACAGCTTCTGCTCGGCGGCGGTCAGCGTGGTGGACGTCCCCAGACCGCCGGATCCGCCGCCGGGACCGCCGGAGGACGCGCCGCCCGGCCCGGGGCCACCGCCGCCGAACCCGCCGCCGCTGACCGGGCCGGCCCCGGCATCGAAGGAGCTGCCCGCGTAACGGGTGTCCAGCACGGACAGCGCCCACGCCGCGGGCGCGGCCAGCATCGCGGCCACACCAGCGGCCATGCCGGCGGTGACCAGCCGCGTGCGCACCTGCCCCGACGTCCTGGCGGCCGCCAGGACCACCACCGCGGCCACCCCCGCCGCCGTCGCCGTCCACAGGACCCATGGCAGGAAGCCGGCATGACTGTGCCAGAGAAACCAGGTCCAGGCCAGTTCGGTCAGCACTATGGCGGGCAGGAGCCAGCCGCGCCGGTCACCAGCCCGGTACAGCCGCCACAGCATCACGATGCCCGCGGCCGACAGCGCGGCCACCGCAGGCGCGAGCGCCGACACGTAGGCCGTATGCGGGATGAAGCTCATCTTGCTGTAGATCAGGGCGAACGTGGCAAGCCATCCGCCCCACATCACGAACCCGCCGCGGACCTGGTCGGTGCGCGGCGTGCGGCGCCGCCAGACCAGGCCGAGGACAAGGGCGAGCACCGCCAGCGGATACAGCCACCCCACCTCGGGCCCGAACCGGCTCCCGAGCAGCTTGGTCCAGCCATTGCCGCCGATACCGCCGCCAGGCGCACCGCCTAGCTGGGTGCTGCCCCCGGGAGCCGAGCCGTTACCCGCACCCGGAATGCCACCCCTGGGGACATCGGCTTGCCCGCCCGGGACGCCGCGGGGAACCCCGCTCGGCACACCGCCCTGCCCGCTGGTGGGGACTCCCCGGGGGGAGGCCCCGCCAGCGGGCCCGGTACCCGTGCCGCCACGGCCCGCCCGCCCCCGGCCGAAGGGCGCGCCGCCGGTGCCGCTGCCGGGGGCGGAGGTGACGGCACCGGGGATGTGAAGGCCGAACCGTTCCAGGCCGTTGTACCCGAAGACCATCGCCACCGCGCTGTTGTTCGTCGAGCCGTCGACGTAGGGCCGGTCACTGGCCGGGATGAGCGTGTAAGCCGCAATCCAGGACAGCGACACGGCCAGCATCACCGCGCCAGCCGCACACAGCTGCCACAGCCGGCGCCGCAGCGGCCCCGGCGCCGCCACCAGGTAGCCGATGGCCAGCGCGGGGAGGACCATCCAGGCTTCCAGCATCTTGGCCTGGAACCCGAGGCCTACCCAGACCCCGGACCACACCAGCGGCCTCAGCCGGGCCTCCCCGACGGCCCGCTGGTAGGCGTCGGCCGCGAGGACCAGGCACATCGTCAGCGCACCGTCCTCCATGCTGTGGCCGAACATGGACGCCAGGACCGGCGTGATGGTGGTGATCCCGGCGGCCAGCAGGCCAGGCGCCACTCCGGCCCAGCGCCGAACCACGCGGTACATCACCAGGACGGTGATGACACCCTCGATCGCCTGCGGCAGCGCCACCGACCACGGATGGAATCCGAAGATCCTGGCCGACAGTGCCTGCGGCAGGAACGACCCGGCCAGCTTGTCCATGGTGACGGACGCCTTCGGGTCGAACGCGCCGAAAAAGAACGCCCTCCAGCTCTCGGACATGCTCTTCACGGCGACCGAGTAGATGGGGGCCAGCCCGGCCCTGGTGACCTCCCACCCGTACAGGATGGCCGCCACCGCGGCTATCCCGAGCAGCACGGGCCGCGCCCATGCTGGCTGGCCTTCTGGTGAGCGCCACAGCGCCCACCGCCGCCGTTTCCCCCTGCCCGCCCGATCGCTGCATCCCGATAGCACGTCCCGATCGACAAAAGCCAAGGACACCGGCTGCTCCTCCGTGACTTGTGACGTTAGAATGGCTGCTTTTTACTCTGTGTATCCACGCCCGGACGATGACATCCGGCCCGGGAAGCTGGTGTCTTATTCAAAAGTTCGCGTTATTCAGATGCCTGCGATCGCGTGCGCCCGCACCACCTGCACCGACCGCTCGCCCGGGCCTAAATCGCCCGGGCTCGCCAGTCGGTTCTGAATGACGCTCCTGACCTGTGCCATGAGACCAGCCAAATTTGTGACTCAGCTTGGTGATGCCCGAACGATCCCTGAAGAAAGGGCAGCGCGGGGTCTGCCGCATGGGCGAGGCGGGCGGGCCGACATCCGCCTGTGGCAGCAGTGCAACCCGGTCGTCACCGAGGCGCTGGTCCAGCTGACCTGGGGCGGCCCGCAGGTGATCTACAACGGGGGGCTGCAGCAGGCCCGGGTCCGCTACCACGACGCCGATCGGCGGCGTCCGGGCCTGCCCGCCTCGGTGGCGGCCCTGGTCTCGGACATCGACCCGCGGGCCACGGTCGTCGACCTGGTCAACCTCCACCCGGATACGCCTGACCCTGACGCTGGCCCTGCGTACCCGGACCCCGTCCTACGTCACGCCGTTCGACGGGGACCTCCTGGCGCGGAGCTGGCAAAGCCCCGGTGGCCGGCCGCCGGCGGAGGGCGGCTGGCCCCCGGGGCCGTTCATGTCTCAGCTAGGCAGGTGCCATTGCTGGTTGCTGCCGCCATTGCAG
>DAIRVB010000208.1:0-7272 GCA_036803065.1 Streptosporangiaceae bacterium | reverse complement strand
GTCGCGGCCAGGTCCGCTGCCTGGCGGCCGGCGGAACCGAGCCACTCGGTGATCACCCTCGCGCTTTCATCCGCCGCTTCCAGTTGAGGCACGTGCCCCACGCCTGGCAGCACCACGAGCGACCAGGACGGGTTGACGCGCGTCACCGCGCGAGCAGCCGCGACGGGTACCACCCGGTCACGTTCGCCGTGCAGCAGCAAGACCGGGCAGGTGATTGAGCGGATCCCGCGCCGGTACGCCTTGCCGTGGAAGTAGCCAAGGGTCGCGATGACTGAACGCGTGGCCGCGGCGACGTCCCTGCGGCCATCGGTGAAGGCAGCGCGCCGGCGCACCAACTCGACATGCTGCGCGACGACTTCGGCGGGCACGCGCGAGTCGTCCTCGCAGCACAGCGACATGTTGCTAGCGACGAGCGCCTCCGGGGACACCCGGCGGTGGCGGCCCAGTATCACCCGGCCCACGCCTGGAGCGGCGTTGAGGACGAACATCGCGGCGACCAACGAGCCCGTCTGGGCGGACACCAACGGCAGGGCCGGATCCACCAGTATCAGGCCGGCCACGGCATCGGGGGCGGCGCCCGCCTCGAGGAGCGAGATCATTCCGCCCATCGAGCTACCCATGAGGATCACGGGACTTGCGGACACGGATTCGATGAAACGGTGCAGCAGCAGCCGGTTCGCCGCCACGCCGGTGCCACGTCCCGCCGACTGGGTAAGGCCGTGCCCGGCCAGGTCGGGGGCAAGCATCCGGTAGCGGTGGGTCAGCAGCGGCGCGATCGCTGCCCAGTTCACCGACGAGCCGCCCAGCCCGTGCACGCATACGATCACCGGTCCGTCTGCCGGGCCGCCGAAGTCGAGGTAGTGGACGGGGCCGTCGAGGTCTATCCAATCCGACTGCCCACTAGACTCTGGCACTGGCCAGTCGGCGGAAAGTTCGTGTAGACCATCAAACATGGGCATAACACCCAAGCCTCAGTGCCCAAACAGCGCATGTCAAGCGGCTGAACGTGATGTGGCAAGAGATGGAAGTGCCGACACGTGACGCCGCGGCCGGCATCCGCTCAGCAGGCCGGGCTGAAGCGCCGTAACGAAGGAGGGCAGATGGCAGGGTCGGGCGAAGGAGCCGACGACGGGGCAGCGCTTCCTGCCCATGTCCGGGTGGCCATCATCGGCGCCGGGTTCGGCGGCCTCGGCACGGGGATCCGGCTGCGGAAGGCGGGCCTGACCGATTTCGTCATCCTGGAACGGGCCGCCTCGGTCGGCGGCACCTGGCGGGACAACACCTACCCGGGCTGCGCCTGTGACGTCCCGTCCCACCTCTACTCGTTCTCATTCGCGCCGAACCCGGCCTGGTCGCGCAGCTTCTCCCGGCAGCCTGAGATCTGGCAGTACCTCGACGACGTCAGCGAGCGCTACGCGCTGGGCAGCCATATCCGGTTCGCGGCAGAGGTCACCAAGGCCGACTGGGACGCCCACGCGGCCCGCTGGATGCTGCGGACCTCCCGCGGCGACCTAGCCGCCGACGTGCTCATCTCGGCCGCCGGGCCACTCTCCGAGCCGTCGCTACCCGACGTCCCGGGGCTGGCCAGCTTCCCCGGCGAGGTTTTCCACTCGGCACGCTGGAACCACGGCTGCGACCTCACCGGCCAGCGCGTCGCGGTGGTGGGCACCGGGGCGTCCGCGATCCAGATCGTGCCCCAGATCCAGCCCAGCCTGCGCCGCCTGGTGCTGTTCCAGCGCACCCCGGCCTGGGTGCTGCCACGCCGGGACCGAAGGATCAGCGGCGCGGAGAAGTGGCTCTACCGGAACGTTCCGCTGGCCCAGCGGATCGCCCGGCTGGGCATTTACGCCAGCCGCGAGTCGGTGGTCGGGGCGTTCGTCAAACGTCCCGCGCAGCTCAGAGCCGCCCAGCGGATCGCGCTGCGGCACCTGGCGAAGTCCGTCACGGACCCCGCGCTGCGCGCGACGCTGACCCCGGAATACGTCATGGGCTGCAAGCGGATCCTGCTGTCCAACGACTTCTATCCTGCGCTGACCGCGCCGAACGCCGAAGTCGTCGCCGCGGGCCTGGCCAAGGTGGACGGCAGCACCGTGACCGCGCAGGACGGCAGCACCCGGGAGGTCGACGCGATCATCTTCGCCACTGGTTTCCGCGCCACCGACGTACCGATCGCCAATCGCGTCCGCGGAACGAACGGCGGCACCCTGGCCGAGGCCTGGGGCGGCGACATGCGCGCGCTGCGCGGCACGACCATCGCCGGATTCCCCAACCTGTGCCTGGTGATCGGGCCCAATACGGGCCTTGGCCACAATTCGATGATTCACGTCATCGAATCCCAGCTCGACTACATCCTCGACTACCTCAAGACCCTCGACCGGCTGGGCCTTGCGGCCCTCGATGCCCGGCCCGACGCGCAGCAGCGGTGGTGCGCCGGCATTGAGCGGCGCATGGCGTCCACGGTCTGGGCCACCGGGGGCTGCGTCAGCTGGTATCAGAACGCCGCTGGCCGGAACCCGACCATCTGGCCCGGCTCCACACTGCGGTTCCGGCACGCCACCCGCCGCGTCGACCTGGCGGAATACACCGTCATCCCGGCCGAGGCGCTGCCTTGAACCCGGTTCATCAACGCCGCTACACGCCACCAGCGGCCGCCAGCCGCATGTGGGTGATCTCCCGCGACGGTGTCCAGTTGAACGTGGAGATGCACGGCCCGCAGGACACCCGGGAGCCCACCGTGGTCCTCATCCACGGCAACACCTGCTCGATCCCGTTCTGGGCACCGGTGATCCGCGCGCTGCGCGGCGACCTGCGCATCGTCGTGTACGACCAGCGCGGTCACGGCGGCAGCGACGCCCCCGGCCGCAGCGGCTACAGCGCCGGCGCACTCGCCGACGACCTGGCGGCCGTGCTGGAGCAGACGCTGCCGGCGGGCGGGAAGGCGGTGCTCGCCGGGCACAGCATGGGCGGGACGGCCATCATGGCCGCGGCGTCGCGGAACGACGTGATCAGCCGGGTCAGCGGGGCGCTGCTGGCCTCCACGGCCTGTGCCGACCTGATCACCGAAGCGCTCATCGTCCCGTTCGGCGGCATGGTGCCGCCCTTCGCGGCCGCGGCTCAGCACTGGCTACTGACATCGGCGGCTCCGCTGGAGCCATTCTTCCCCCTCAGCAGGGCAGTGCTGAGTTACCTGACCCTTGGCCCCGACGCGTCCGCGGAAGTCGCCGCCGTGAACGCGGCCATCATCCAGGCGTGCGACCGGCGGACGCGCGCTGCCTGGGGTCAGGTTCTGGCCACCCTCGACGTGACGGATGGAGTGCGCCACCTCGACGTGCCCACACATGTCCTGGTGGGATCGGCCGACCGGCTCACGCCACCGGCTCACGCGAGCCGGATCGCCGGGTTGCTGCCCCGCTGCGAGGGGCTGACGCAGCTGCCCCGGATCGGCCATATGACCCCGCTTGAGGCGCCCGAGGTGGTGGCGGAGCTGATCCGGAAGCTGGCCGCGGAACGCGGTCAGGTGGGACGGCCCGCGAGCTTAGCCCGCCGATCACGCGACCTGTGGCTGGCCATCGCCTCGGCCCGTGAGCGCGGCCGCCGAGGCGCGCAGTGAGGTTTCGAGCACCGCCGTGCGGCGCCGCGGGTCCATCAGGTTCACTCCCATGGCGGCCAGGTCTTCGGGTCCCGGCGTGGGCACGGTGACCCGGATGCCGAGGCTGCGGAGCGCCTGGGCGTCGTTGATCGCGCAGGGCAGCCGTTCCTGCAGGGCCGGCAGCGCGCCCGTCATCCAGGCCGCGCCGAGCACGCCGCCCGCGCCCAGCACGAGCCCTATCCGCGGACCGGGACCCCGGGGCGTCCGCTCAGGACCCATGTTCCGCGGGCTGCGCGCCCTCTGCATGGGCCCCGAGCTCGGCCAGGCCATGGCCGATGCCCCTGACCAGGACACGGAGATCGGGCACGGCGTCGTAGTCAGCGGTGATACCGAAGGAGAAACGATCCAGGTAGGAGATGATCGCCACCCCGATCCGCAGGTTGTTGCCGATGGGCACGTAGGGATACATCTTTATCATCCGGCGGCCGAGCAGGAACAGCGGGAACCGCGGCCCCGGCACGTTGGTGGTCACTGTCTGGACCAGCGGCTGCGGGATCATGAATGCGGCCCGCGAACCGAGCGCGAGCAACGTTGGCGCGGCGAAGCCCAGCATCCCGGTGAGGATCTCGGCGCCGACCGCCTGGCGAGTGCGCTTGAGGTCGTCCATCTGCTCGCGCAGCAGCGCCAGCCGCCGCAGCGGATCCGGCTCGCCCACGGGAAGGTTGGCCAGAACCGCCGACACGCGGTTGGCAATCACCCCCTGCTCGTCCTGGGTCCGGACCGAGACTGGCACGAGGGAGCGGACAACTAGCCCGTCGGTGAGCTCGCCGCGTGCCTCCAGCAGATCACGAAAGCCGCGAGTGATCGCCGCGAGCAGCACGTCGTTGACCGTCCCGCCCAGGGCGCTGCGGATCTCCTTCACCTCGCTGAGGCTGGCCGTGGTCGAGGCCCACCGCCGATGCGGGCCGATCGGGCCGTTCAGCGAGCTCGCCGAGGGCGCGGTAAGCCGCCGGGCGCTGCCGGTCAGGCCACGACTGAAACCCAGCATTTCATCCCGGGGCGGCAACGGCAGGCGCCGGAAACCGGCCACGGCGGACAGTTGCCTGAGCGACCAGGTGACAGCGTCGAGCATGCCCTCTGTCACCAGGTCCGTCACGGACGGGCCCGGCCCGGGATCCCACGTGGCGGCCGCGGGCCGCTCGACGTCGGGCCCCAGGTCGAATACAGCCGCCATCAGATCGTTGCCGCCGATGCCGTCCACCATGCAGTGGTGCACCTTCGAGATGAGCGCCCAGCGGCCGCCCTTGAGCCCCTCCAGGAGCCACGCTTCCCAGAGCGGCCTGGCGCGGTCAAGCCGCTGCGCGAAAATCCGCGCCGCCAGCTTGCGCAGCTGGCCAGCGCCGCCCGGCGCTGGGACGGCGGCATGCCGCACGTGATAGCCGATCTCGAAGTGCGGGTCGTCGGCCCAGACCGGGCGGAAGATCTGCAGCGGGGTGGTCCGCACGACCTGGCGGTACCGCGGCACGAGCGGAAGTTTCGCGGCGATCAGCCCGACGAGGTCCTCATAGGCCGGAGCCGGGCCCTCGAACACCGCGACCGAGCCGATGTGCATCGGGACGTTCTTGTGCTCGACGAAGAAGAATCCCGTGTCCAGCGTGCTCATCCGCTCCATTGCTCAGCTTCCGTCCTCGGCCGTGAGTGGCCGGTGCCGTCACCAGCCGTTCACCCGCCAGTAACACCAGCATGCGCCAAACCCCCGGCCCGGGATATAGGCGGTCCCTGCCCAGCCGGGCGGGACCTTCGCCACCAGCTCACAGCGGCGGCATCGGCCAGGCGCTGACCGGCTGGCCGCTCTGGCCGACGCCGGGCGCCGGCCCCGGAGCTGCCGCTTCCGCCGCGCGGCGGCCGGCTGAGCCAAGCCAGTCGGAGATCACCTGCGCGCTCTCCTGCGGTGCTTCCAGCTGAGGCACGTGGCCCACCCCGGGGAGCACGACCAGCGACCAGGACGGGTTGGCGCGCGCCGCCGCGCGGGCGACACCAACCGGCACCAGCCGGTCGCGGTCACCGTGCAGCAGCAGTACCGGGCAGGTGACCGAGCGGATCCCCCGCCGGTATGCCCCGCCGCGGGCGTAGCCGGCGGTGGCGATCACTGACCGCGTGGCAGCGGCGAAGTCCTCGTCGGCGCTGGTAAAGGCCGCGCGCTGGCGCGTCACGTCGACATGCTGGGCTATGACGTCCGCGGGCACGCGCGAGGAGTCCACGCAGCACAGCGACAAGGTGCTGGCCACGAGCGCCTCCGGGGAGAGGCGACGGCGGCGGTCCCGCATCATCCGGCCGAGGACCGGCGTGGAGAACAGGGCGAACATCGCGATGACGAGGGGATCCGGCCGGGCGGGAACGGCGGGCAGCGCCGGATCGACCAGTATCAGCCCGGCCACGCCGCCGGGAGCAGCGCTCGCTTCGAGCAGCGAGATCATTCCGCCCATCGAGTTGCCCATGAGGATCACGGGACCAGCGGACACAGATTCGATGAAACGGTGCAGCAGCACCCGGTTCGCCGCAACGTCGGTGCGGCGCCTGGCCGACCGGGTAAGTCCGTGTCCGGCCAGGTCCGGGGCGAGCACGCGGTAGCGGTCAGTCAGCAGCGGTGCGACGGCCGCCCAGTTCACCGCCGAGCCGCCCAGCCCGTGCACGCACACGATCAGCGGGCCGTCTGCCGGGCCACCGAAGTCGAGGTAGCGGACCGGGCCGTCAAGGTCGATCCACTGCGAGCGGCCGCCCGTCTGCACGGTGGATGTCACTGGGCGGCCACCGCCTGGACGCCGGCGATGAACAGGTCGATCCCGAATCGGTAGTGGAAATCCGGGTCGTGCGCTGTCATCGCGGTAGCCCCGGCCACCAGGCACGGGTAGCGATCCGGCGGCAGCACAGCTAGGTGAGCCCGGGCGCTGCGGATCTTCTCGGCCCGCTCGGCCTCGGTTAGCCCGGGCTCGAATCCTGGCTCGCTCATGACGAGCGTGAGCCCGGTCCACAGCGCGCTGCGGGCAACCTCACCCGCGTGCACCGGATCGAACCCGCCGCTGCGGAGGACTTCCAGGGTGATCTCGGTAGCCCTCAGCGCTGATTCGCTCTGTTTCTCACCGGCGACCAGCAACTGGGACGCGCACGGGTGCGATCGCAGCACGCCCACCAGGGACTCCAGGAGGCCGCGCAACTGGTCCGGCCATCCGGCACTGGCATCGATGTCGGTGTCGATCTCGCTCCAGATCCGCTCGGCCAGCCCGTCCAGCATTTCTTCCTTGTTGCGGAAATGCCAGTACAGCGCCATCGGCGTGACGCCTAGCTGCTGAGCGAGCCGCCGGTAGGTCAGCGCCTCGAGGCCCTCGGCGTCGCCGAGGGCAAGCGCCTGCTCGACCACGGCGGCCTTGCTGAGCCTGGCCCGCTCTGCTGCGTCTCGTGCCTGGGTTGATGCCATCACTTGACAACTATACGCCGTACAAGGCAACCTGTCCTCAAGCATGTACGACGTATAGGAACGTTGTACAAGAGCAACGTACAGGAACAACGTACAGCACCGCTGCCTAACCGAGGCTGCGGGCTACCCGGGAGGAGAGGGCTCGTGCCCAGACGCTGGTGGACACTGGTGGCGGTCGGACTCGCCACGTTCATGACCTACCTCGACA
>DAIRVB010000207.1:4310-7291 GCA_036803065.1 Streptosporangiaceae bacterium | reverse complement strand
CGGCGACGACGCATGCCTGGTCGCCGTCCGGGTCCGCTGACGGCCGGCAGGCGTCAGTAGCGGGCGCCGGCGACCTGATCGCCCAGCGGGTCGAGCACGGCCAGCTCGTCTGGCCTGAGCGTGACGTCGAGCGCGGCCACGTTCTGCTCCAGCCACTTCACCCGCTTGGTGCCCGGGATCGGGGCGACCGGAACGCCAAGCCGCCCAGCCTGCCCGTGCACCCAGGCGAGCGCCACCTGCGCGGGCGCGACGCCCTTGGCCCCAGCGACCCCGCGGACCGCGTCGGCGATCGCCTGGTTGGCGGCCCCGGCATCACCGGCGAAGCGCGGGTTGTGGCTCCGGAAATCCTTGGCATCCAGCGTCTTCACGTCTACCGTGCCGGTGAGGAAGCCGCGGCCTAGCGGCGAATACGGGACCAGCCCTACGCCCAGCTCGCGGAGCGCGTCCAGCACCGTGGTTTCTGGGTCCCTGGCCCACAGTGAGTACTCGCTCTGCACCGCCGTGATCGGATGCACCGCGTAGGCCCGGCGCAGCAGGTCGTTGTCCACCTCGGAGAGGCCGAGGTAGCGCACCTTGCCCTCGGTGACCAGTTCGGCCATCGCGCCGACGGTCTCCTCGATCTCCGCGGTCTGCGGCGGCCGGTGCAGGTAATAGAGGTCGATCACATCCACGCCCAGCCGCAGCAGCGACGACTCGCACGACCTCTTGACGTACGCACGTTCGCCGCGGACCGTCCGCTTCGCGTCCCCAGCCGAGCGGTCGATGCCGAACTTCGTCGCGAGCTGCACCTCGGCCCGTCGGCCGCTGATCGCGCGGCCGACGAGGACCTCGTTGTGGCCCGCTCCGTAAATATCGGCGGTGTCGATGAAGGTCACGCCGAGATCGAGGGCCCGGTGGATCGTCGCGATTGACTCATCCCAGTCAGCGCTGCCGTACCACTCGCTCATGCCCATGCAGCCAAGACCCTGCGCCGACACGGTGAGTTCGCCCAGTGAAACCTTGTGCACGTCAGTGTCCTAGTCCTGAGTCGCCTGTCCGCTCATGCCAGCGCAGGGTGCGGCGAGTCAGCCCGCACTTCCCGGCCGGCTGCCTCGTCGTCCAGCTTGTCACTCCACTGACACTAGGCGTTGGAGTGCACTCCAACGCAAACGGCCCCGCCGGCCCGGGCCAGCGGCCGTCAGCTTCCCGTGCGGGTGAGCCGCTCGATGAGCTCTGGGGTGATTCCCAGGCCCTGGAATGCGGCCAGCGCGGACAGCGGGACGTTGGCGATGATCCTCATGAGTTCGCTGCGGCCGAGGATGCCTGCTGGCCGGCCATCGGGATCCAGGCCGATGGCGTCGCGCAGGGCGGGCCCCCCCACCGGGTCGGCCAGCCACTCCTGCAGTGTCGACATGTCGGTCAGCGGCTGAGGCGGCAGCTCAGCCTCGATGCCGATGCTCTGGATGCAGCGGATGTCGCGGGATGACGCGCCGACCGCGAGCTGGAAGTCGCCGGGCTCGAGGACCCAGCGCCGGTGGACCGCAGACCAGTAGGACAGGTCCCGGGCCGTGAGGCTGAACGTCAGCTCCTGGGCTGCCCCTGGCGCGAGGTCCAGCTTGGTGAATGCCTTCAGCTCCCGCGGCGGCCGCGCCACCGAGGCGACGGGATCGGCCACGTACAGCTGGGCCACCTCGCGGCCCCTCCGCGCACCAACGTTCGCGACGGTGCACGTCACGGTCACCACGAGATCATCGGTGTCGGCCGAGCCTGCCTGCCTTACCTGCAGGTCACGGTACTCGAACGTGGTGTAGGACAAGCCGTGGCCGAAGGGGTAGGCCACCGGCAGATCGGCGGCGTCGAATCCCCGGTAGCCCACGAACACCCGTTCGCCGTACCGGACATGGCCCTGCTCCCCCGGGAAGTTCAGGAATGACGGGCAGTCCTGCAGACGGAGCGGGATCGTCTCGGCCAGCCGGCCAGAGGGATTGACGGCGCCGGTCAGCACATCGGCCAGGGCCCCGCCGGTGGCCTGCCCGCTCAGCCAGCATTCGAGCACTGCCGAGGCCGCATGGTCCCAGGTGCTGGTGCGGATCGCGGACCCGTTGAACAGCGCCACCACGATCGGCGTGTCCGGGACGGCGTCGGCCAGCCTGGCCACCAGGCTGGTCTGGGCGGCGGGCAGGTCGATATGCCTGCGGTCGAGGCCCTCGGACTCGTCCGCCGGCGGCAGGCCCAGGAAGGCCACGATGACGTCGGCGCCGGCCGCGGTGCGCAGCGCTTCGGCGGCCAGATCGGCGTCCGCGCTGTCGTCGCCGAGACCGAAGCCGGCCGCGAAGCGGATGGTCGCCTCCGGCAGGGCCGCGGTCAGCTCGTCGAGCGGCACGTCGGCCCGGGTCGGGTTCACCTGAGAGCTGCCCATGCCCTGGAAGCGGGGCGTGCGGGCAAACTCGCCGATCGCGGCGACCGTCAGGCCCGGCGAGTCGGTCAGCGGCAGCACACCGCCGTCGTTCTTGAGCAGCACCATGCTGTCAGCCGCGACGCGGCGGGCCAGCGCGTGGTGCGCGTCGCCGGGCATGGCGGTCGGCTCACGGCGCCGGGCCCGCTGCACCAGCCGCAGAACCCTCGCGACGGCCTGATCGAGCACCGCCATGTCCAGGCGGCCGCCCGCGATCGCCTCGACGATCGCCCGATCGCTGACGCCGAGGTTGGGCGGCATTTCCAGGTCCAGCCCGGCCGCGAGCGCGGCGACGCGGTCGTGCACCGCTCCCCAGTCGGACACGACAAGCCCGTCGAAACCCCACTCGCCGCGCAGCACATCGGTCAGCAGCCAGCGGTTCTGGGACGCGTATTCGCCGTTGACCTTGTTGTAGGAGCACATAACGGTCCACGGCTGCGCTGTCGTGACCACGTGCTCGAACGCCGGGAGGTAGATCTCGCGCAGCGTCCGCTCGTCGATATCGGCGCTGACCCGCATCCGGTCGGTTTCCTGGTTGTTGGCCGCG
>DAIRVB010000207.1:0-4300 GCA_036803065.1 Streptosporangiaceae bacterium | reverse complement strand
AAATGCTTGACCGAGGCGCCGACCTGCTGCGACTGCAGGCCCTCGACCATCGCCGCGGCGAGCCGGCCGGCCAGGTGGGGGTCCTCGGAGAGGTACTCGAAGTTGCGGCCGCACAGCGGCGACCGCTTGATGTTGATTCCTGGGCCGAGGACGACCGCGATGCCCTGCGCCCGGGCCTCGACACCCAGCGCCGCGCCCACCGCGCGGGCCAGGTCCGGGTCCCACGAGGAACCCAGGGCCGACGCCGTCGGGAAGCAGGTCGCCGGCACGCTGTCGCGCAGGCCAGCGTCATTCGCGCGCTGCGGCTGCTTGCGCAGCCCGTGCGGCCCGTCGGACACCATGATTGGCTCGACGCCGGCGGCCTCGACCGGGGCGGTGTGCCAGAAGTCCGACCCGAGGCACAGGGCGGCTTTCTGCTCGACGGTCAGCTCGCCGGCCAGCGCGAGCAATGATTCATCTTCACCCATGAGCCACATCATTCCGGGTTACCCGGCGGGTTGCGCTGGCTGCTGTTAGGGCGTGTCCCGTGGATCTTCAGCCAAGACCCACGGGACACGCCCTAGTCGTTCGCCTCAGGGCACGTCATCGAGCACGTCATCAAGCACCTCGTCGGACGCGCCGGCCCGGCCGCGCCTGATCGTCGAACCGGGCCGGGGCGGCGGTGCCTGCTGCTCGAGCACCCTGCAGGGCTGGTCATGCCGGCCGGTGAGCAGGTCCTGGACCCGGATCTTCGCGCGGATCACCGGCAGGCGGAGGCGTTGTTCCCGGCTGTTGGCCCGGGCGAGCCTCCCCGGCCGTTCCCGGTAGCGCCAGCGGGCCCACGGCGATCCAGGCCGGGCGAGCCGGATGGCGCCGGCGATGAAGAGCGGCGGCAGCAGCACACCGAACAGCCCGGTCCAGACCTTGCCCTTCAGCAGGGTGATCACGGCGAGCACGAACAGGATTGCCACCGTCAGGATGAGCAGGACGACCGCGCCCGGGCTTCCAGGCAGCCGGTGGTAGTCAGCCACGGACTTCACGCCGATCGGGCCGACCCCGATCAGGAGCAGCGACGTCACGCCGGCGGCGACGAACACGGCGTCGACTGACAGCCGTCCCTCGTTGCTCCAGTACACGTCGCGCAGGTGCAGCAGGAGCGCGAACTCATCGAGAACCAGTGCGGTGCCCAGCCCGAACAAGGCGGCCGCCGCGGATCGCCATTCCAGCGAGGTCAGTGGCGCGGCCAGCTGGGCGACACCGCCGATTCCCATGAACACCACGCCGAACACCATGTGGTGAACATGCACCGTGCCCGCGATGAGATTGCCCGGCCACCAGCGGACCTGCGCGCGGATGAGGCGCGAGGACACCCGGATGAAGCCGAAGCCGGCCACGAACGCCACGAAGAAGCAGAACAGCGGCAGCCGCCCGGTATCCACGATCTGCCCCTCGAACCAGCCGGACATGGGAACCCCTACCTGGCGGGTGCCGGGACGTGCAGGACCCGGTCATTGCGGCTGGCTCCCCCAAGAGATGACTGCTTCCATACTAGCGCTGACGTAGAGTCGTCGCCGTGCGCGTGCTCGTAAGCTCCACCGAGGGAGCGGGCCATTTTGGCCCGCTGGTACCGGTGGTGGAGGCGCCGGGAAGGCCGGGGAGTCCACCGGGTCGCGGATCCGCGCCGCGATCGAGACGATCCTGGCGGATGCGTCGTACCGGGAGGCGCAGCGCATCGCGGCTGAGATGCGTGCCGCGCCAGCCATCGACCAGGTGCCCGGCACCCTCGCTGCCAGCCTCCGCTGACCCCCGTGCAGGCCCCGCTGCGGCGGGGCCTGCACCGGATCGGAGACGGATCGGGGACGGTTACGCTGGCCGGGTGGCGCGCCGATTCGACCGCATCCGGACCGCTCGCCTGGTGATGCGCCGATGGCGCGACGCGGACCGGGGCGCGTACGCCGCGATGAACGCCGACCCACTGGTGATGCGCTACTTCCCGGCCACCCTCGACCGGGCCGCTAGTGACGCCAGCCTCGATCGCATCGAGGACCTCTTCGACACGCAGGGATTCGGGCTGTGGGCCCTCGAGGTGGCCGACACCGCCGAGTTCATCGGGTTTACCGGCCTGAACCGGATGCCCGAGGGTGTCCCCGGCGCGGGTGACATGGAAGTGGGCTGGCGACTGGCCCACCGGGCCTGGCACCGCGGGTACGCCACCGAGGCTGCGACCGCTGCTGTCGAGGTGGGCTTCAACGGGGCAGGCCTTGACCAGATCTGGTCAATGACGGCCGCCGCGAACCAGCCATCGCAGGCGGTGATGCGGCGACTGGGGATGGGACTGTACGCGCACTTTGACCACCCGAAGCTCGCCGTCGGCCACGCCCTGCGCCCGCACGTCGCCTACCGTCTCCGGCCGCCCCGTGCGAGCCAGAAAAACGACGGCGGACCGTAACCCGCCTGATGTTCGAAGTGACCTGCCAGCAGGTCACTTCGCGCTCCAGCCGCCGTCAATGGTGAACGACGAGCCGGTTGCCATCCCGGCGGCCGGCCCGGCGAGCCAGACCGCGAGTTCGGCTACCTCGGCTGGCTCAACCAGCCGTTTCACGGCACTCTCGGCGAGCAGGACCGTGGCGACGACGTCCTCTTCGGCGATGCCGTGCAGCCGGGCCTGGTCGGCGATCTGCTTTTCGACGAGCGGGGTGCGCACATAGCCGGGGCTGATGCAGTTGCTGGTCACGCCCCGGGCCGCGCCTTCCAGCGCGATAACTTTCGACAGCCCCTCCAGGCCGTGCTTGACGGCCACGTACGCCGATTTGTTTGGCGATGCGCGCAGGCCGTGCACGGACGTGATGTTGATGATGCGCCCGAAGCCACCGGCGTACATGTGCGGCAGCGCGGCCCGGACAAGCAGGAACGGCGCCTCGAGCATCAGCGCGAGCATGCGGCGGAACGTGGCGGGCGGGAACTGCTCGACCGGCGAGACGTGCTGGATGCCGGCGTTGTTCACCAGCACGTCGACATCCAGCAGGAGCGTCTCCAGCGCCGCGGTGTCGCTCAGGTCGACGGTCCATGGCTCGCCACCAAGCTCCGCGGCGATCTGCGCGGCGCCCGCCTGGTTCACATCCGCGGCGACGACGTGCGCGCCAGCGTCGGCCAGGCCCCGGGCACACGCGGCACCGATGCCGCTCGCCGCGCCAGTCACCAGGGCGCGGCGCCCGGCCAGCGGCCGGGGTGATGCAGTCACGATGCGGCTCCCCTCGCCGGTCCGTCTGCAGCGTACCCTGCGGCGCTGGCCACCCTGTACAAACCGTTGCGAAGCGCTTCGACGATCACCGATGCCAATGTGACCCCTGCTGGGCCTAGCTATGTTGCCGACCAGGCACTTGCCAGCCCCCGAAACACTCTTGACATGACCCTGTAACGGTGAAAATGTCGAAGCGCTTCGATAGGGCGGGGTCGCAGGTCCATTGCACCAACGGAAGGGAGAAACGCCATGATCAAAGCGCTGCGGTACCTTGCGCTGACCCCGGTGCTAGCGGTTGCCCTCGCACTGGTGACGGCCACCGCCGCGTCCGCCGCCGTATGGTCGTCGACCGCTAAGTTCGGCTCCTGGTCCAACGGGGGCTACACGCTCTACAACGACGTCTGGGGCAGCGGCGCGGGTCCGCAGACCATCTGGGCGAACTCGTACAGCAACTGGGGAGTCTGGTCGAATCAGCCCAACACCGGCGGCGTGAAGTCCTACCCGAACGTCAGCAGGTACATCGGCGCCTCGCTCAGTTCGCTGAACTCGGTCACCTCCAGCTTCAACGTGACAGACCCCGGCGGCGGCGCGTACGAGACCGCCTATGACATCTGGGACAGCAGCAACGCCTACGAGACGATGCTCTGGATGAACAAGACCGGCGCCGTCGGGCCGCTCGGGTCCGAGGTGGCCAGTGTCAGCGTCGGCGGGTACAGCTGGCACGTCTACAAGGGGAGCAACGGCTCCAACCAGGTGTTCTCCTTCGTCAACACCGGTGCCGCGACGTCAGGCACGGTGAATATCCTCGCCGTGCTCAAGTGGATTGAAAGCCAGGGCTGGTTCGGCAACATCACCCTCGGCAACGTCCAGTTCGGCTGGGAAATCACCTCGTCAAGTGGCGGGGAGAATTTCCAGGTCAACAGCTACTCAGTCAGCGGCTGACCGTCGCAGGCAGGCGGGGGCCCGCCACCGCGGGCCCCCGCTCCGCGAGTCGCGGGGCCGGCCGGGGTTAGTTCCCGCCGGAAGGCTCGAGGATGAACACCGGAATCTGGCGCGTGGTCTTCTGCTGATACTCGGCGT
>DAIRVB010000206.1:0-7302 GCA_036803065.1 Streptosporangiaceae bacterium | reverse complement strand
CGGCTGGCTCACCGACTTCGCGCTCGGCGGCCTGAACTACCAGATCGAGCACCACTTGTTCCCCTCCATGCCCCGTCCCAACCTGCGGCACGCGCAGAGCCTGGTCGCCGCCTTCTGCCAGCAGCAGGAACTGCCGTACTGCGAGACCAGCCTGGTGGGCTCCTACGCCCAGGCCCTCCGCTACCTCAATACGGTCGGCCGGCTGGCGTCAGCCGGTCCCCCGGTGGCTGGGCGGCGGCTCGATGAGCCCGGGGAAGGTCTCTGAGCCGTCCACGAAGGCCCGGGCCAGGTCAGACAGCCTGATGTTGCGGGTTCGTGCATACCGTCGCAGCACGTTGAACGCCTGGTCCATGTCGAGGTGCAGGCGCTCCGCGAGCTTGCCCTTGGCCTGCTCAATGGTGA
This sequence comes from Streptosporangiaceae bacterium, assembly GCA_036803065.1. Taxonomy (GTDB): domain Bacteria; phylum Actinomycetota; class Actinomycetes; order Streptosporangiales; family Streptosporangiaceae; genus JAWWPY01. The sequence goes on along the minus strand of DAIRVB010000206.1, from coordinate 6,900 downwards.
CCCGGCTGTTCAGGGCGGTCTGCAGCTGCTCGTTGAGGGTTTCGCTGCGGCGCATGCTGCGCTCGTTGAGCAGGCTGATGGTGGCGACGTCGGCCAGCGCCTGGGCGATCCGTATGTCCGCCTGCTCGAAAGTCCCCGGGGCGGCACGGAAGAGGTTCAGCGCGCCGATGGTCTGCTCACGCAACCGCATCGGCAAAGCCTGCACCGAGGCGAACCCCGCCTCCTGGGCCGCCGGGACAAAACGCGGCCAGCGCCGCGCCGCAGTTCTCAGGTCGGCCACCGCGACGGGCTTCCCGGTGCGGAAGCAGTCCAGGCAGGGGCCCTGGTCGTTCTGGATCTGGAACAGTTCCAGCAGCCGCGCCCGTTCGCTGGACGCCGCCACTACGCGCAACTCCCCGCGCGGGTCAGCTAGCAGCAGGCCTGCCGCGGACACGTCCAGAAGTTGCACGCTGCGGTCGGTGAGCAGATGCAGGAAATCGATGACGTCGAAGTCGGCGACCATGGTGTCGGCCAGTTCGACGAATGTGTCCGACAGCAGTTGTCCGTCCACACGCTCACCTGCTCAGAATCATGGAAGGCTGCAGCGGTAGGAACCAAACTGCACGTTCGCGGTCATTGGCAGTTCATCTCGGATCGTCCACGGGCACGTCCGGGTCGCGCCCCAGTCGCAGCCGACGAGCAACGATGTCACGGGCCACCTCGGTTAGCCGCCGGTCACCAGCATAAGCGTACGCGCGCAGCCGCACGAATGCCTCCTCGATGCCGACCCCGAGTTGCTCGGTGAGCATCCCGGTGGCCTGGTCGATCTCAGCGCGGTGCAGCGCGAGATACGGGGGCTGCCCACTGACACCGGCCACCGGCCCGGCAGCTCCCCGGGCCCAGTCCTTGCTCTCCAGCAGCAACACCGCCGCCGTATCGGCGAACACCAGGGCGTCACCCAGCTGATCAGCGCTCAGCGGACCGGGCTCCCTTCGGTACATTTCAAGCACCCCGACCCGGATCGCCCCAATGTGCAGCGGGAACGCGAAGATCGCCGAGGCGCCGACCTGGCGGGCCGCGGGCGCGAAACTGAGCCAGCGGATCTCGACGTCGGCGGCGGCCAGGTCTGAGGAGAGCACTGGCCCGGCGGCAGCGGCCGCATCGGGGGTCGGCCCTTCGCCGAGGGTCAGCTGGAGCTCGGCGAGCCGCTCGCTGAGCTCATCGGTCGCGCACATGAGATGACCTGACCCCGCCCGTACCGCGGCCGTCAGGCCCGCCCCGGTGACCTCCACCGGTGCCAGGGATGCCGCGCACACGTCCACGGCGGACACGGCCTCGCCCCGGCTAGCGGCGGCTGCGGCCACGAGGTTCCAGATGCGGGCGGACCGTCTTGCTGGCATTGACGCGGCCGGTGCCCGCGGCGGGTCCGGCTCAGCGTCCGGCCGACTGGAGGGCCCGCTGCGGCTGGTGCTCTGCTGGCTCGTGCCGCTCTGGCTCGTCCCGTGCTGGCTGATCAGGGTCCTGGCTACGGCGATGCTTGTCGAGGCGGTCGGCGGTCGGCCAGTGCACGTCGCTGACCCAGCCCCAGTGCTCGAAGATCCGGATGACCTCGGCAGAGATGTCAACCTGACCGGGATCGGCGCCGTGCCGGGCGCAGGCCGGGTCGGAATGGTGCATGTTGTGCCAGCTCTCGCCGAATGACAACAGGGCGAGCGGCCACAGATTGGTGGCGCGATCGTGGCTGCGGGTGATGAAGGGACGGCTTCCGAACACGTGGCACAGAGAGTTGACGCTCCACGTGACGTGCTGAAGCAGGGCGATGCGGACAAGCCCCGCCCACAGCAGGGCGGCCACAGCCGCGTGCCAGGTACCGCCGATCGCCCACCCCGCGGCGAACGGCAGCGCCAGCGAGAGAGCGCACAGGGCGGGAAAGGCCCGGGAGATCACCCGCATGGCGTGGTCGGCCATGATGTCCGGTGCGTACCGCGCAGGCGGGGTGGGGTCGTTGCGCAGCAGCCAGCCCACGTGGGCATCGGCCAGCCCGCGCAGCTGCCCGGTCAGGCTGGTCCCGTACCGGTAGGGGGAATGCGGGTCGCCCGGCCGGTCGGTGAAGGCGTGATGACGGCGGTGCGCGGCCACCCAGCCGATGACATCGCCCTCGAAAGCCATGGAGGCCATGATGGCGAGCGTCACCCGGAGTGCCGGGACGGCGGTGAAGGCCCGGTGCGTCAGCAGCCGGTGGAAACCGACCGTCACGCCGAGCCCCGTGATCGCGTAGAAGGCGAGCGCGAGCAGGACGTCCGCGAGGCCGACGCCGTGACCCCACGCCAGGTAGACGGCGGCGACCAGGCCGGCGAACGGCGCCAGGACGATCGCCAGGGTCACGCCCGCCTGCACCCGCCCTGGGGTGGTGCGGGGCGCGGCGTCGCTGCCCGGGAACGGCTGCGTGCCGTCATAGTCGGCGGGCGTGCGCGAAGCAGGCATAGTGATCCCTTTACTGCCGAGATGGAAAACGGTCGTCGTGCGGCTTTAACCCTTCTTTTCTCACAACGCTGGTACCAGTCAGTGCTGGCAGCTTCAGTGCATGAAAAAACTCCGGCCCCCACGCACCCGCTCAACTTTCGCGGATGCCGCCGGGGTCCGGAGCAACTTCCTTTAGATTACCCGCCGCAGTGGCCGGTGCATAGGGTGAGCCACCAGGGAATGCAGACGCGTTATTTTTTGGTAAGAACCGTGCCACCTGCAGTCGCCCACCCGGGCACGATGTGCCCGGGTGGGCGGAGCTGGTCAGACTGGGCGAACCTGTTCGGCCTGCGGCCCCTTCGGGCCCTGGCCGGCGGTGAACTCGACCCGCTGGTTCTCCGACAGACTGCGGAATCCGTCAGTCTGGATGGCGGAGTGGTGAACGAAGACGTCGGCTGTGCCGTCGTCCGGGGCGATGAAGCCGTACCCCTTGTCGGCGTTGAACCACTTCACGGTGCCCTGAGCCATGTACTTTCTCCTGCTACGACGATCTTCGAGACGCACGGACGTGTGTCCCGGGCTGTTGCGACCGCCCGCCTTTCAAAGGCTGGACTTGAGCATCCACGACGCCCGCCGTCAGAATTCCGCAGGCGCTGTAACACGTACACGAATTTCGACTACAACCAAAGCCAACTTTAGCACCATGGTGCAAGCGGGCGCTCCGGGTATCGCCGCACTGGCCTCAGCGGTGCGACTCAGCGGTTTCCTGGAGTCCGGTTTCAGTGCCTACGAGGAGGTTCAGAAGTTCCCCGACAGTACGTTCCCGGATGGCGGCTTCCGGCAGCGGAAGATGGGCCTGGATCTGGTATTTGTTGCGCCGGCCGTCCTTGTGCTTGACGACGTAGCCGGCCTCGGTGAGGTCGCTGATGATGCCATAGGCACTGCGTTCCGTGATGCCCGCGCTCACCGCGATATCGCGCAGTCGCGCGGCCGGGTCGCCCGCGACGCACAGCAGCACCTGTGCATGGTTGGTCAAGAATGTCCACTTCGGCACACTCGGCAGTCTATCAGATTCTAGAAATAGATTGCTTGTTTTCTGATGCTGGTATAGCGTGCAGCCATGCCTCCTGCCTTCATGCCCCCTGCAGTGCAGTCAGCGCGCGCTGGTATCGGTGCGTTCCGGACCGTCCGCGGGCTCGTCGACGCGACACTCCTTCGATGCGGCGGATGCGGGGACAGTGTTCTGCTCACCCAGGGCGAGCGGGACTACGGGCAGCTTGTCCACGGCTTCCTGGGCGGCCACGAGTTGTGCCGCAGCGCCGTGGAAATCACCCGCTCATCCCTCGCTGCCAGCAGCGCGGCCGCGGCCTGAGCGCGGCTGAGGGCCGCCGCGTCGCTACAGCGGCTCGTTGACCCATCGCCAGCCGTGCGGCTCGTCAAAGACCGGCCGCACGATGAAGGCTCCGGCAGCGTCGGACAGTTCGGCCAGAATCCGGATCAGCTCGCGGTGAAAGCCGTCCGGAACGTGCTTCGTGCCGGACGCCACGAGCGTCACCGATGCCCCGTCTCCGCCAGCTACCCGCGCCGTGATGTTTCCGTGCAGATCAACGCCCACTCCCACGATCGACTCGGCGCGGACGATGTCGCTGCCGTCGGCCCTGGCTACCCACACGTGCGGCGTATCCATACGCGTCATCTCCCGGCTCAGTGTCGCGGCGTCCTCCAACACTGCCACACCAGCTGACCGGGACGGCCGGGCACGCCGCGGCCGGCCAGGCCCGGCCGGGCGGGCCGGGCTGCCGCTGGCTCAGGAGCCTGTCCTCGGCGCCTTGCGCAGCAGACGCCCCAGGCCGCGGATCGCCCGGTCGAGGTCCGTGCCGAACGGGTTGTCCTGCACCAGGTAGGTCCAGGTCGCGGTGGGCCGCTTCAGCCCGGCGGCCTCGAGATCCGCTCCCTCCGCAGTGATCGCCACGGCCCGGAAGGATTCGGCCGACCGGGTGGCGACCTCCCCGAGCACGGGCACGAAAAGGCGGGTCAGCTCCTTGTAGAACTCATCCAGCGGGCCGAGGCCGCGGCCGAGCGCCCGCAGGTGGATGCCCTCACGGACGTCGGCCACCCGGGCCAGGTGCTCCGCCCAGCACCGGTCGAGGTGCCACAGGGTGATCTGCCGCGCGGCGCGCACGAGGACCTCGTCGTCCCAGCTGGCGCTCAGTTCCGCGACGCGCTCGGGGGCGCTGCTGGCCAGAGCCCGCAGCGCCGCGCCGGTCCGCAGCACCCTCTCCCGCTGCTCCATGACGATCCGGCGCTGATCTTCGACGGGCTTGGTGTAGCGCCAGGTGTTCCGGTGGATCTCCAGGCCGACACCCTCGGCTACCCGCTGGGCATGGTCCACCGTGGCCTGCGGCCCGGGCTCATGGATCCGGCCACCCGCCCCGATCGGCGCTGGCGGCGCCCCCTCCGGGGCATACTGGATCACCAGCGCGTCGTCCAGGCTGGTGAAAAGGACCGATCCACCGGGGTCGCCCTGGCGCCCGGCTCGCCCGCGCAGTTGCTGGTCCAGGCGGCTGCTCGCGTGCCGGCCGGTGCCGATCACCTGCAGCCCGCCGAGTTCGGCGACCGGACCGGGCTCGCCCGCGGTGCCGCCGAGCCGGATATCGGTGCCGCGGCCGGCCATCTGAGTCGATACCGTGATCGCGCGCAGGGCGCCCGCCTCGGCGACGATCGCTGCCTCCTCGGCGTCGTTCTTGGCGTTCAGGACGGTGCAGGTCAGGCCGACCCCGCCGAGCTTGCGGGCCAGCCGCTCGGATTCCGCCACGTCAAGGGTGCCAAGCAGGATCGGCCGCCCCGTGGCGTGCGACGCGACCACCTGGTCGATGACCGCCTCCTCTTTCGCCTCGACCGTCAGGTACAGCCGGTCCGGCTCGTCCTCGCGCACGCAGGGCCGGTTCGGCGGGATCACCGCGATCTCGAGCCCATAGAACTCACGAAGCTGCTCGCCCACCGGCACCGCGGTACCGGTCATACCGCAGGCCGTCGGATATCGCCCGACCAGGGACTGGATGGTGAGGCTGTCCAGGACCTCGCCGCTCTCGCTGGCGGTCAGCCCCTCCTTGGCCTCGACCGCCGCATGCAGGCCGTCCGGCCAGCGCTGCAGCCTGGCCACCCGGCCGCGGGATTCGCTGACGAGGTGGATCCGGCCGGCGGCCACGATGTAGTCGACATCGCGCCGGAGCAGGGCGTGCGCGTGCAGCGCGACGTTGACCCGGGTGAGCGTGTCAACGTGCTCCGAGGTGTAGAGGTTGATCCCGCTCAGCGCTCGTTCGGCGTTCCGCGCCCCGGTGGCTGTGAGGTGCACGGTACGGCCGTCCTCGTCGATCTCGTAGTCCATGCCGCGACGCAGCCCCCGGACGAGTTCCGCCATCTCCCGGTCCGGGTCCCCCTGCTCCGCCGCGCCCGCCAGCACCAGCGGAACCATCGCCTCGTCCACCAGGACCGAGTCCGCCTCGTCGATCAGGACCACGTCCGGATCGCCCGCGACCAGATCGGCCGGGTCGGTAACGAACCGGTCGCGGAGCACGTCGAAGCCGATCTCGCTCACCGACGCGTAGCTGACCTGCGCGGCGTAGCAGCGACGCCGCTGCTCGGAAGTAGACGCCTGGCCGATCCAGCCCACGCTCACTCCGAGCAGATCGTAGAGCGGGCCCATCCACTCGGCGTCCCGCCGGGCGAGGTAGTCGTTGACCGACATGACCTGCACCGACCGGCCGCGCAGCGCATACCCGGCGGCGGCCAGCGCGCCGGCCAGGGTTTTCCCCTCGCCGGTGGCCATCTCGGCCACCTGCCCGGCCAGCATGGCCAGGGTGCCGAGCAGTTGGACATCGTAGGGCCGCTCACCCAGCGCCCGCCGGGCGGCCTCGCGGCCCAGCGCGCAGATGTCCACGTCGCCGGCCGCCCGGTCCGCTGGCGGGGTGAGCCCGGCCGCGGCCGCGGCGAACTCTGCCGCCGCCGCGGTGAGCTCGTGGTCGGTCAAGACGGCAACGCGCTGCTCCCGTTCCGCGATCTCGGGCAGGAGAGCCCGGTAGCGGCTCAGGTCGGCGGTGCCCGGCTTCTGCAGGAATCGCCTGACCCGGCCGCGCAGGCCGCTCACCATGGATCCGCGCGACCTGGCACGAAGGCACCGTCGGCGCGGCTCAGCGGCACACGGCTCAGCGGCACATTAGGTCAACGCTCTGCCATCGCCCCAGGTTCCGTGCGGCGAGACGGCTGGGCCGGGGCCTGGCTTTCATGATCACGGAGGATCCGCGCCACCCAAGGCCACAAATCCTCCGTGATCATGGAAGGGGATGCCCGGGGGTCCGGGGGTTGCCCCCCGGGTCGGCACAGCTCCGTGATCATGGCGGGGAGTTCCTGGCGCTGCCCGGCCCGGCTAGGTCGGCGTGCAGGTCAGGCCGGACAGCG
>DAIRVB010000205.1:0-7337 GCA_036803065.1 Streptosporangiaceae bacterium | reverse complement strand
TACGTCCCGGTGACCTACTTCTGGTCGGAGCAGTTCGGCCGGATGGTTCAGTATGTGGGCTACCACGGCCCTGCGGACCAGCTGATGTGGCGCGGCGATCCCGGCGGGCAGCGCTGGGCGGCCTGCTGGCTGGCCGGGTCCGAGGGGCCTGTGGTCGGGCCTGGCCGGACCGTGGACCGGCTGGTGGCGGTGCTCACCGTGAACTCGCCGCGCGATCTGCTGCAGGGACGCCGGGTCATCGCCTCGGGTGCCCAGGTGGATCCGGGCAGGCTGGCTGACCCCGCCGTGCCGGTCCGCGATGCGGCGCTCGGCTGAGCGTCCGGCTCTCCGGCTGCCCGGTGGGCAGGGCCCGCGCGCGGGGCGCGGGATGGGACTCGGATGATTCGGGCACCCCGGACGCTGTGAGTCACGGATAGTCATGTAGTAGCCGCAAATTGTTACTGAGTTCGTCAAGGCTCGCTCAGGCAGCGCCTTTGGCGGAACTCACCTCCACGCAGTCCGTTTGAGCTTCCGGTAACGCTTTCGTTGCCTCTCGGCCACACCGGTACGCACCGGACATCCAACCTGTGGAGGACCGTTGACCTGCATCGACGCCACTGGGAGAGCCGCTACGGCCACCCGCACGTTGCTGGACATCTTCAGGGGATCGGTCGCTGCGCATCCGCGGCAGCTCGCGTTGGAGGCGCCGGACGCGAGCCTCACCTACACCGAGCTCGACCGGCGGGCCCGGGAACTGGCGGACCTCCTGGCATGCCTGGGTATCGGTCCCGGTGATCGCGTCGGGATCCGGCTGCCGAGCGGGACCGCGGAACTGTACTGCGCGATCTTAGGGGTGCTGGTGGCCGGCGCGGCCTACGTTCCGGTCGACGCCGACGACCCGGACGCTCGCGCCGAATGGATCTGGGAAGAGGCGGACGTGACAGCCGTCATCGCGCGCGGCTCGGGGATCACGGCCCGCCGTGATCCGCGCCCCGCCGGTGATCCGCGCCCGGCCGGTGCTCCGCACCATGCTGCGCAGCCCCTCACAGCGGCCGACGACGCGTGGGTGATTTTCACCTCGGGCTCGACCGGGCGTCCCAAAGCTGTCGCCATCGGCCACCGCGCGGCCGCGGCGTTCGTCGACGCGGAAGCGCGGCTGATCACTGTGCACCCCGCGGACCGGGTGCTGGCCGGGCTGTCGGTGGCCTTCGACGCGAGCTGCGAAGAAATGTGGCTGGCGTGGCGTAACGGGGCGGCCCTCGTCCCCGCGCCACGGGCGCTCGTGCGGTCCGGGACCGACCTCGGGCGCTGGCTATCGGCGCGGCGGATCAGCGTAGTGTCCACCGTGCCCACGCTCGCCGCCATGTGGCATCCAGACGACCTGGCCGGGGTGCGGCTGCTCATCCTGGGCGGTGAGGCCTGCTCCAACGAGCTTGGCTGGCGGCTGGCCGCCGCGGGGCGCGAGGTGTGGAATACCTACGGACCGACCGAAGCTACGGTGGTGACCACCGCTGCCCGCGTCGTCCCGGGTGAGCCGGTTACTATCGGCCAGCCCTTGGACGGCTGGCAGGTGGCGGTCCTCGACGACGCCGGTGCACCGGTCCTGGCCGGCAAGGTCGGCGACCTCGTCATCAGCGGCGTCGGCCTCGGACGCTACCTCGACCGGGACCTCGACACGCGGCGCTACGCGCCGGTCGATTCGCTCGGCTGGCCCCGCGCTTACCGCAGCGGAGACCTCGTCCGCCAGACCGATCGCGGGCTGGAATTCGTCGGGCGCCGCGACGACCAGGTGAAAATCGGCGGCCGGCGGATCGACCTCAGCGAGGTCCAGGCCGAGCTCTCGGCGGCGCCAGGCGTTCGGGCGGCCGCGGTCGTCACCCGCCGCACCGGGGACGGCGACCTGGTGCTGGCCGGCTACATCGTCACCGGCGCTCGCACCGGCACAGGCCTGCCGGCGATCCGCGTCCATCTGGCCAGCCGGCTGCCGCAGAGCCTGCTGCCTATCCTCGTTCCGCTGGACTGCCTGCCGGTCACCGATGCTGGGAAGCTCGACAGAGACGCGCTGCCCTGGCCACCGCCGGTGGCCCCGGCGGCCGAGGAGCTCACGGGTACCGCGGGGTGGCTGGCTGACTTCTGGGCGGCCCGGCTCGGCGTGCGGCCGGTCAGCATCGACGATGACTTCTTCGATCTGGGCGGATCGTCCCTGGCGGCCGCGAAGCTCGTGTCTCAGCTTCGTGAGCGCTTTCCCTCCGCTGCCGTCGCCGACATCTACACCCACCGCACGCTTGGCCAGCTCGCTCGCTTCGTCGATCAGCTCGAAGATGCGGCCCCCGCGGCATCCGCCCCGGCTGCGCGCCCGCGTGGCGGCGGGGCGTTGCAGCTCGCCGGGGTCGCGGCGCTGATCGCCCTGATGACGCCCGGCTGGCTCATCGTCATTCTCGGGTACGCCGACTGGGTCGGCAGCCATAGCCTGCCCAGGCTGGCGTGGCCCTGGCTGATCGCGGGGTGGCTGGTGTTCCTCAGCGCACCGGGCCGCGTCCTGCTGGTGGCCGGGACCAGGCGCCTGCTCCTTGGCCGCCTGCGGCCGGGCCGCTATCCACGCCGGTCATGGCTGGCCACCCGGGTGTGGTTCGTCGATCGGCTCGCCGACCGGATGCATGTCGCCCAGTACGGCGGCACGCCGTGGGCGCCCGTCGTGGCCAAGCTCATCGGCGTGCGGGTCGGCGCGGGCGCCCGGCTGGGAACTGTCCCGTCTCCCGCCGGGCTGGTGAGCATCGGCCCGGGGGCGACGCTGGAGCCGGACGCTGATGTCCAGGGCTGGTGGATCGAGGGACAGGACCTGGTGATCGATGAGGTCACGATCGGGGCAGGTGCACGGGTGGGTACTCGTGCACTGCTCATGCCGGGCGCATCGGTCGGCGCGGGTGGCGAAATTGATCCCGGCGCGCTCGTGACCGGCCAGGTCCCGGCCGGCCAGCGGTGGGCGGGCTCGCCAGCCCGGCCAGTGGGGCCGGCCGGAGCCGGCTGGCCGGCGGCCGACGCCCCGCGGTCATCCCACCCCCGGCTGCTGGCCCTGTTGTACAGCGTCAGCGTCACCGTCGCCGAGTTCCTGCCGATGGCCGCGCTCATCCCCGGGCTGGTGCTCATTGGCTCGGTCGGCTCAGACTGGTCCGGCATCGGTGCCGCTGCCCTGAGCACCCTGCAGTGGGTACCTCTGGCCGCCGCCATGTTCGTGTTCACTTACGCGCTGCTCGCCGCGCTGCTCGTCCGATGGCTCGGCCGCTGGATGCGCCCCGGTTGGCATGCCGGCGGCGGCCTCACCGGATGGGCGGCGTGGACCCGCGAGGAGATCCTCACCGGCACCCGGTCGGTGCTGTTCCCGCTCTACTCCAGCCTGTACACCCGCCCGTGGCTGCGGCTCATGGGATTGTCCGTCGGCCGCCGCAGTGAGATGTCCACCGCCATCGGGCTCAGCCCGCTGGTCCGCTTCGGTTCCACCAATTTCGTCGCCGACGACGTCGTGTTCAACACCGGCCGCAGTCACCGCGGCTGGCTCCACCTGGCCCCTGTCACCGTCGGCGACGAGGTGTTCCTCGGCAACGGCGCCGTCATCAACGGCGCAACCAGGCTGGGCGACGGCAGTCTCGTCGGAGTCCAGTCCACCCCTCCGGCGGATGCTCCCGCCGCGACGTCATGGTTCGGTGCACCAGCGCTCCAGTTCCCGCGCACCGCCGACCGGGTGGACCCACGGCGAACCGTGGCGCCAGCGCCGCGCCTCGTCGCCGCCCGCGCTGCCGCGGAACTGGTCCGCATCATCGGCCCCATCGCGTTGTCGCTGATCCTCGGCACGTGCGTGCTGCTCACGCTCGGCGCGGTCGCCCAGGCCGCCGGGATCTGGGCGCTCGCCGCTGCCGCTCCCGCCATTCTGGCCGCCGCCGGCCTCGTCGCGGTCCTGCTCACCGTTGCGGTCAAATGGACGCTGATGGCCCGGTACCACGCTGGTGAGCATCCGCTGTGGTCCTGGTTCGTGTGGCGGGACGAAATTGTCAACTCCTGCCAGGAGGAGCTCGCGGGTGCATGGCTGCTTGACGTTGCCCTCGGAACCCCGATCATGTCCGGGTACCTGCGGCTGATGGGCACCACCGTCGGCCGCGATATCTGGTGCGACACCTTGACCATTACCGAGTTCGACATGGTCACCATTGGGGACGGCTGCGCGATCAACCGGCGGGCCTGCATCGAGACCCACCTGTTCCATGACCGGCTCATGCGCATCGGGCCGATCCGCCTCGGTGCTGGCTCCTCGGTCGGCCCCAGCACTGCCGTGCTGCCCGACACGGTCCTCGGCGAAGGCTGCTGCATTGGCGGCCGCTCAGTCGTCCTGCGCGGCGAGGAGTTTTCCGCCGGGACGCGCTGGCATGGCGCTCCCGTCACGGCGATGACACCGGGGCGTCCCCGCGTGGCGTGTGCTCCGGGGACGCGCCGCACTGGCAGAACCCAATGAGACGGGCGTGTCATGGTTTGAGCGGGGCTCCGGTGTGGGAAATTTGGAACGTGGCACAGATCGACCCCCTGGCCGACGCCCTCGTCGGTGACTGGCTGACCCTTCCTGAAGTGGCTGACCGCCTTGGCATTCCTGTGGGCCGGGTCAGGCAACTGCTCCGCGACCGCAAGCTGCTGGCTGTGCGGCGCCCCAACGGCACGCTGTCTGTTCCCGGTGCGTTCCTGGCTGACGGCCAGGTGCTGAAGGGACTGCATGGCACGCTGACGTTGCTGTTTGACTGCGGATTCGACGACCCGGACGCGCTGCGCTGGCTGTTCACGGCCGACGACACGCTGCCAGGCACGCCGATCGAGGCCATGATGCAGCGTCGCGGGACCGAAGTGAACCGGCGGGCGCAGGCGCTTGCGTTCTGACGTGGCGGCCGTCGGCCTGTCGGCCGCCAGCTTCCCGTCGGCGGGGCCATTAGGGCGCCCTAGCCGTCCTGCTCCTGGTGGATCGTCTCGATCGTGACGGCGAGAGCCAGGATGAACACCGGATCCTGCCCGGCGGCGACGTCGACGCTGTAGAAGCGGTCATCGGGAGTCCCGCGAGTCGATACGTTCCCGGCTTGCCGCCCGTCGCGGCTGATCTGGTAGTCCATGCCGACAATGTCGCCGTCCGCGGCGAAGCTTCCCGGATCCGGCGTCTCGATCAGCAGGTGCTGCTGGAGCCGCGAACTCAGGTTCACCCGGGCCGCGAGTTGCCCCCCCTGCGAGATCTCGTAACAGAGACCCTGCACGCCCAGGTGCAGGCCTTGCCGGATAAACGCAAGTTCGTTGCCGCCGGGGTCCTCGAGCGACAACTTGTCCCCGACGCCCAGGGCCTTCCCGCGAACGCGGAAGCACTCGCGGTCTGATTCGGCTTCGCGGACGGTGAAGGCGTCGCTGAGCGACCATAGTTCGCGGATCAGGACATATCGTGGCATGCCGCGATGGTGGCACACCAGGCTCGCCCTGGGGCCGTGCTCACTATTGTTCCGGACCGGAACCCGGCGTGATGGTGCCCGGTGGGACGGTGACCGGGCCAGGTGGCAGCGTGAGCTCGCTGAGCGCGGCGTCGGCCTGGCGCACCGCATCGGCTTCATGGGAGTACAGGTGCTCACCCCAGTCGGCGATGATCCGGGGGAGCGCGAGAGTCGGGTCGGTGCCGAGCATCGCGCGGACATCCCGGAGCTGGCGACGCATGTCTTCCAGGTGCCGCTGGTGCTCGGCGAGGACCGCGCGAAGCCTTTCCGGGCTGCTGACATGGCCGAAGAAGAGCCGGAGCGCCGCGTCGAAGCGGATCGCGGGCGGCGCGACCGGCGCCTGCTCCAGCCATCGGGTCAGCTCGGCCCGGCCAGTCCCGGTGATCGAGTAAGTGACCTTGTCCGGGCGGCTGGCCTGGCTCACCTTGCGCCCGGTGACGTAGCCGAGCCCGGCCAGCCGGCGCAGCTCACGGTAGATCTGGCTCTGCGCCGGGCTCCAGTAGAAGAACCGCAGGCTGTTGAGCGCGAGCTGGCGCAGTTCGTAGCCGGACAGCTCCGGGCCGAACGACAACAGGCCCAGGACGGCGTAGGTGGTGTCCGGGAGAAACCCGGAACGGGTTGACGCCCTATGACCAGCGGCCATATGACTAGTAGTCATAGTGTGAGGCTAGCATCGGCGGCGGTCCCAGGATCGAGAGGATCGAGCCGGCCGCCGGGGAGGGCATCCCGTGACCGAAACCATGCTGATGATCGGCACCCGCAAGGGTTTGCTCATGGCTCGCAGCCGGGACCGCCGGTCCTGCTGGGAGCTGAGCACGCTGCAATTCCCGATGAACGCGGTGTACGCGACGGCGATCGATACCCGGTCGACCGTGCCCCGGGTCTTCGCCTCGATGATGAGCGAGCACTGGGGCCCTTCCCTCGCGTACTCCGACGACCTGGGCGAACACTGGACCGAGCCTGCGCGCTCGCCGGTGGCCTTCCCGGAGTTCACCGAGACATCGCTCGAACGTGTCTGGCAGATCCAGCCCGGCCCGCCGGCCGAGCCGGACGTCATCTACGTCGGAACACAGCCTTCGGCGCTGTTCCGCTCGGAAAATAGGGGGATTGGGTTCGAGATCGTCCGCCCGCTGTGGGATCACCCGCACCGGCCGCAATGGGATGCGGGTTACGGAGGCCAGGCGATCCACTCGATCCTGCCGCATCCGGCCGACCCGGACCGCGTCCTGGTCGCCATGTCCACCGGCGGCGTGTACCGGACCGAGGACGGCGGGGACACCTGGGCGCCCGCCAACCAGGGCATCCGGGTCTCCTTCCTGCCGGACCCCTACCCCGAGTTCGGCCAGTGCGTGCACAAGATCACCGCGCATCCCGACCGCCCGGACCGCGTCTACCTGCAGAACCACGGCGGTGTGTACCGCAGCGACGACTGGGGCGGCCAGTGGGTATCGATCGCTGGGGGCCTGCCCGCCGACTTCGGCTTCCCGGTCGTGGTGCACCCGCACCGCCCGGACACCCTGTACGTGTTCCCGCTGGAAGCGGACGCGCGCCGGGTGCCGCCCGACGGGGCCTGCCGGGTGTACCGCAGCGATGACGCCGGGGGGTCATGGCACGCACTCGGTAAAGGGCTTCCCCAACGGAACTTCTGGGTGACTGTCCTGCGCGACGCGTTCTGCGTCGACGACGCGGAATCCTGCGGGGTCTATTTCGGCACGCGCGGTGGTGAGGTCTACGCCAGTCCGGACGAGGGCGATACCTGGTCCCAGCTGGCCGCGCACCTGCCCGACGTGCTCTGCCTGCGGGCCGCCGTGCTGCCGTGACTGTGCTGCCGTGACTGTGCTGCCGTGACTG
>DAIRVB010000204.1:3361-7429 GCA_036803065.1 Streptosporangiaceae bacterium | reverse complement strand
TCGCGGAGCAGGCGAGGCGGCTGGGGCCGGGCCTCCCCGAGTGCCGCATCCTGCACGTCGACTGGTCTGGCGACGTCACGCCGATCCCGGTCCAAGCGGCGTCGCGGCTGTTGCTTAGCCTGCTGGCCAGCGCCGACGCACCGCCGCGGGTGGCCATTCACGGCCGCGTTGGCGTGCCCGCGCCACCCGCACCGCTCAAGCAGGCACCTCAGCAGGTCACCCGCGGCCGGTTCGTGCAGGAAGCCGGACTCCACTACCCGGCTATCGAGTTCATCGCGGACACCCGGCTGTCCCTGCCAACCGACCCCTACCTGGCCGATCACCGGATCGATGGGCTGCCGGTGCTGCCCGCCGTGATGGGCCTGGAAGCGATGGCCCAGGCCGCGTCCGTGCTGGCTGGCCAGTTCCTGCGGCATGCCACCAACGTCTCCATGGACGCGCCGGTCGTGATCCCGCCAGGTCCATCCGGGGGGCAGGCCGTGATCCGGGTCTGCGCGCTGCGCCGCGCAGACTCGGTGGAGGTAGTGCTGCGCTGCGACACCGACGGCTTCCAGGTGGATCATTTCCGGGCGCTGTTCCCGCTCCCCGGCACGGCACGTTCGGCCGCCTCCCCGCCGGCTGACGCGGCCAGCACCGAGATCCGCGGCGGGACTGTCAACGGCGTGCCTGTCCCGGGGCTCATGCACGATGGTGTGCCGCCTGCGGGCGCCGTCGACAGCACCGACCTGTACGGGCCCATCTGCTTCCAGACAGGCAGGTTCCGCCGTATCGCGTCCCTTCCCGAGGTCACCTCACGGTCCTGCCGTGCGCTGGTGCGCGGCGGCGATGACCAGCCCTGGTTCGGTGCCGTGGCCGGCCCGGTGGACGCCCCGCTCATCCTGGGCAGTCCGGGCCTGAACGACGCCACCCTCCAAGTGCTGCAGGCCTGCCTCCCGCATCGCAGGGTGCTCCCCGCTGGCTGCGATTCGGTCATCGTCAGCGGCCAGGAAGTACGCGGTGCGGTGCAGGTCCTCGCGAGCCGGCAACCCGGTACCACCTCGTGGAACGTGACGGCCGTCGACGCGACCGGCCAGGCCATCATCGCCTGGACCGGGTTGCGCCTGCGGGCGGTAGGGCCACTGGCCCAGGAGACTGCCTGGCACCCGTCGCTGCTCGCCGTTTCCCTCGAAGGCTGCGCCACGGAACTCGGCCTGGACCCGGCCCTGCAGGTGATGATTCTGGGCACCGAGCCCTCGGCGACGCCCGCTAACCGGGACGGTGATCTGCCCGCCGGGCCGCCCGCCGATCGGCCCGCTGCTGCGGAGGCCAGATCCTCGGCCCGCGCGCCGTGGCTCGATGCCGCCGCGGGCAGCGGTCTCCTGGCCGGCTTCGACCTGACCGTACGCGCTACCCGCCCGGTCGCCTGCCAGTGGACGACCACCCGCCCGCTGCCGGTGGACGCCGGGCCGCCCATAAGGTGGCCTTCCGGCCCGGATGGCCGAGCCGGGCCCGATCTGGCCGGGCTCGGCGAGCAGGTCCGGGTCAAATCCAGGGAATCCCGCGCTGCCGTGGCCGCGCGGCTGGCCGTCGTGGCCGCCTGCCTGTCCGCCGCTGGCTGGCGGCCGGAGACTCCGTTGCTACTGGACGACGCTTGCGAAGGTGCCTGGATCCAAATACGCGCTGGCCAGGTGACGGTGGCCTGCACGATCGCGAACATGAGCGGGGTGCCGCGGCCGGTCGCGGTCGCGGTCGCGACCTGGCCGGTCCCTGACCGAGCGGAGCTAAGGCCGACAGCGGCCGACGAAGGAGCACACGTACAGGTCGCCGCCAACGGCTCCGGCTCCGCCAACTGCTCCGGCTCCTGCTAGCGGCACCCGGACCGGCACCGGCGCCCGGCATCCCTGCCGGCGGGCATCTGCCTGCGACGAGCGTGCCGTCCCGGTCCGTGCCGTGCTAATCCGCTTACGGGCGCCTTCCCTGGCATGGCGGCGCTCTGCGACGATGGGAACCGAATGCCGTTCAAGTCCGAAGGCGGTACGGCCGTGACTGCACATCAGCCTCCGGGGACAGCGGGCTCGTCCCTGATGCCCGGCGCCTCTCCGGTCCCTCCCGGCGCCTCTCCGGGACCTCCCGGCAGCCCGCTGACGATCGGCGACATCGATCTCTCGGACACCGCCTTCTGGGGGTGGCCCACCGCGGACCGGCAGGCTGCCTTCGCGCTGCTGCGCGCCCGCGAGCACCCGTCGTTCTTCGCCGAACCAGAGTCCCCTTTTGCGGAACGTGGCCCTGGGTACTTCGCGCTGGTGCGCCACGCGGACGTGGCCGAGGCCAGCAGGAACCCCGAGGTGTTCTGCTCCAGAAGGGGCGCGACGAGCATCCTCGATCTGCCCGCCGAGTTCAACGAATACTTCGGCTCGATGATCAACATGGACGACCCGCGGCACGCCCGGCTGCGCCGGATCGTGTCCCGTGCCTTCACCCCGCGGACGATCGGGAAGTTCGAGGAGGACGTGGCGCGGGTGGCCACCCAGATCACCGGCGACCTGCTGGAGGCCGGGCCCTGCGACTTCGTGGAGAACGTGGCCGCGCGCCTGCCGCTGACCATCATCAGCCGCATGATGGGCGTGCCGGACAGTAATTACGACATGGTGCTGCGGAACACCAACATCATCCTGTCCGGCGCCGATCCCGACTTCCTCAGCGCTGACATCGGCGAAGCGGTCGGGCAGATCCTGACCGCCGGGCAGGAACTGGCCGATCTGGTCAACGGGCTGGCCGCGCTTCGGGCCGACCACCCCGCCGACGACCTGGTCTCCTCTCTGGTCACCGCGAACATCGACGGTGAGCAGCTGACCGGCGCGGAACTCGCGTCGTTCTTCATCCTGCTCGTGGTAGCCGGAAACGAGACCACCCGCAACGCGATCTCGCACTCGCTGATGCTGCTCACCGAGCACCCCGCGCAGCGCGCGCTGCTGCTGGACGGGTTCGAGGACCGGATCGGCGGGGCGGTCGAGGAGATCGTCAGGTACGCCTCGCCGGTGATGTTCATGCGGCGGACGCTCACCCGCGACTACACGATCAACGGTCACGCCTACCGCGAAGGCGACAAAACGGTGCTCTTCTACTGGTCGGCCAATCAGGACGAAACGGTATTCGCCGATCCCGCACGGTTCGACATCAGCCGCTCGCCCAACCCCCACGTCGGGTTCGGTGCCGCGGGACCGCATTTCTGCCTGGGCGCGCATCTTGCCCGGCGCGAGGTCACCGTCATGCTCCGCGAGTTGCTGCGCCGTATCCCGGATGTCAGCGCGGCTGGCCCGCCCGACCGGCTGCTGTCCAGTTTCATCAACGGCATCAAGCACCTGCCCTGTGCCTTCTGACCTCGGGGATTCTGGCCACGGGGATTCTGGCCATGGCGATGATGCCGGATCCAGCAGGTGCTAGGCGTGTCCTAGGTGAGCTGGCTGATCCGGCGGGCGAGCGCGAAGTCAGCCGAGGTCAGGCCACCTGCCGAATGGGTGGACAGGGTCAGCGTCACCCGGTTCCACTGGATCAGGATGTCGGGATGGTGATTCGCATCCTCCGCCAGGTAGGCCACGGCCCCCGCGTACAGCATGGCCGCACGGAAGTCGGCCAGCGTCGCCGTGCTGGTGATGCTGCCGCCAGCCCGGGTCCATCCGGGCACGCTGGCCAGCTCTGCTGTGACGCCGTCGTCGGTGAGCAGTTCCATGTCCGGAGACTAGCCCGAAACGACGGCGCTTGGCGCGGCGCGCGCCGCGGCGGCCGCCGATGACTCGATCACGAAAGCCACCAGGTGAGCGTCGGGTCTGCCGCGCACGGCGCGACGGTGACCTGGGTCCCCGGGACACGGTTGCCGCCAGGATCGCTGAGGCACTCGCCGGTCAGCGTGTTGCGCAGCTGCCCGGTGGGCGATTGCGTCCACTGCTGCCAGGTGAGGCCGTCACACCAGCGCAGCCAGACGATGGCGTTGGCGGCCGTCGACGCGGGCGCGGCGCAGAGCTGGCCGCGGCGGATCGTGCCGCCCAGGGTGCTCCATTGCTGCTGACGGACGCCCGTCCCGCAGCTGCC
>DAIRVB010000204.1:0-3351 GCA_036803065.1 Streptosporangiaceae bacterium | reverse complement strand
GCAATACGCCGGGAACGCGCCCGTTGTCACTGGCAGCTGCGGGACGGGCGCGTTCCCGGCGTATTGCCGGCGCGCCAGGCATACTCCGAGAATCCCGCTCGCCACGGTGCCCGACGCCAGCGCGGTAGCCGCTTTCTGGGCATCGCCGACATAACGTGCGTAGCCGCCGTTCGCATACACGGACCACGCGGCGAAGTTCGTTCCGCGCCCGCTGACCGCGTAAGCGACGTTGGCGCTGCACTGGGGGGTGAACGCGCACGCGTCCGTCGTGCCGGACTGCCCCGCGCTGTCGAGTTGCCAGAGCCCGCGATCGTAAACGCCAGCGCAGGCAACTGGCGGGTAGGCGCCATCGCGGCCGGTCGCGTGGCAGTAGTAGACCGACGCCTGGCCACCGGATTCGGCCATGCACACCGCGATCGCTGTCACCAGGCTCCCGTTGTTCGCCCAGCCCGCGGCCGCGGCGTAGCTGCTACATGTCTGCGCCGCAGCGGCCACCTGGGCCGCGTTCAGCACGCGCTGCATGCCATGCGTGCTGACCGGCGCCTGGTGGGCGCCTGATGAGTGAGCCGCGCCAGGGATCGCGGAGGGCGTCGTACCGGCCGCCACGGCGCCGCCCGTGAGCAGGACAGCCACGGCGGCCAGGAGAAGGGCCCGGGTTTTCACCCGGACGATGAACGCGAGCATCGATACTCCCCTCGCTTCGGGCGGATGCCAATCCCGCCACACAGCCGCGTGATGATCACGCAGCCCTCGAGGGGTTTCGAAGGCCGGCCACAAGCCGGCTCGCGATTAGAATAACATTCGGTCCCGGCCAGCCCCGTGCGCCGCGTCTCGCGCGGCCACCCGGAGACCCGACCGGCGGCAGTGGCCGCCGCAGCCAAAACTGGCCCCGGTAGGCTAGCCCGCGCAGGCCAGCATCCGGACCTGCCTTGGAGCGCCCGCAGATGACTACGCCCGACGCCACGAAACCGCGCGGCACGCCGCGCGACACCGCTCCCCCGCGGCCCACCCCGCTGCTAGGGGTGCATGAGCGGCTCGGCGCCAGCATGACCAGCTTCGCCGGCTGGCTGATGCCGTTGCGCTACCGCAGTGAGACCGCGGAGCACCAGTCGGTGCGGCACGCGGCCGGCCTGTTCGATCTGTCGCACATGGGCGAGATCGCGGTCACCGGGCCCGGGGCGGGAGCCGCCCTCGACTACGCGGTGACCGGCCAGCCGTCCGCCATGCCGCCCGGCCGCGCCCGGTACACGATGATCTGCGCCGAAAACGGCGGGGTGCTCGACGACCTGATCATCTACCGGCTCGCCGACGACGACTACCTGATTGTCGCGAATGCCGCCAACACCCAGGTCGTGCACGACGCCCTCGCACAGCGGGCTGGCGGCCATGACGCCCGGGTCAGCGACCAGACCGCCGATTACGCGCTGATCGCCATCCAGGGGCCGGCCACTACCCGGATACTCGGGCCGCTCACCGACATCCCGCTGGACGGCCTGAAGTATTACGCCAGCCACCGTGCCCGCGTGTCGGGCCACGAGGTCCTGCTCGCCCGCACCGGGTACACCGGGGAGGACGGGTTCGAGCTGTTCACCAGGCCGGAGGATGCCGAGCAGGTATGGACCGCGCTGGCCGGCGCGGGCTCCGCCGACGGCCTCACGCCAGCGGGCCTCGCGGCGCGCGATACGCTCCGCCTTGAGGCCGGTATGCCGCTGTACGGCAACGAACTCGGCCCGGAGGTGACGCCTTTCGAGGCGGGGCTTGGGCGGGTGGTCAAATTCGGCAAGCCAGGCAGCTTCGTCGGCCGAGCGGCGCTCGAAGCGCGCGCGGCAGACGGCCCGCGCGAAGTGCTCGTCGGCCTGACCAGCGCCGGCCGCCGGATCCCCCGGCACGGCTACGCCGTTCTCGCCGGCGGCCGACGACATGGCACCGTGACGAGTGGCGCCCCCTCGCCCACCCTCGGAATGCCGATCGCCATGGCCTACGTCGATCCGGAGACCGCACGGCTGGCGCCCGCGGACGCCGAGGGCAGCGCGCTCGCGGTGGACATCAGGGGCAGCGCCGAGCCGGCCCGCATGGTGGCCCTGCCGTTCTACCGCCGGGCGGGCTGAAGGCCGCCGGGTATCCGCCAGACTTTCCAGAACTTCGAGATGAAAGGCGAACGATGACCGTTCCGGACGAACTGCGCTACACCGCGGAGCACGAGTGGGTGGCCATCAACGGCACCGTCGCGTCCGTCGGCATCACGGACTACGCGCAGCGTGCCCTCGGCGATGTGGTGTACGTCTCCATTCCCGCGGCCGGCACAGCGGTGACGGCCGGCGAGCCCTGTGGCGAGGTCGAGTCCACCAAGTCCGTCAGCGACATCTTCGCGCCGGTGGACGGCGAGGTGATCGAGGCGAACCCGGAGATCGAGGACGATCCCGGGCTGGTCAACTCCGACCCGTACGGAGCGGGCTGGCTACTGCGGATCAAGCTGGCCGGTGACGGGCCCGACCCAGATAGCCTGCTGACCGCCGACCAGTATGCCGCGCTCGTCAAAGAGGTTGAGTGACCCTGCCCGGCCAGCCTGACCTGCAGCGGTACAACGCGGCAACCGTGCACCTGGAACCGCCGTTCGCTGTGGTCGATCTGGCCGCGCTGCGGGCCAACGCGGCGGACATGACCCGGCGGGCCGCCGGGAAGCCGATCCGGCTGGCCAGCAAGTCGGTGCGCTGCCGTGGCCTGATCGAGCAGGTGCTGGAGTCCGGCGGGTTCCGCGGGATCATGGCCTTCACCCTGCCCGAGGCGCTCTGGCTGGCAGCTCACGGCACCAGCCAGGACATCCTCGTCGCCTATCCCACCGCCGACCGGACGGCACTGGCCCGGCTGGCCGGTGATCCGGTGGCACGGGCCGCGATCACGGTCATGATCGACTGCCCGGATCACCTGGACATGATCGAGAAAGCCGCCGCGCCGGTGCCGGACGCTGGCCCGGTCATGGTCTGCATCGACATCGACACGGCCTACGTGGCGCTCGGCGGCCTGATGCGGGCCGGGGCACGCCGCTCCCCCGTTCGCACACCGGCCGACGCGGCCGCGCTGGCCAGGAATGCCGTCGCCCGGCCCGGAATCCAGCTGGCCGGCATCATGGCCTACGAGGCACAGATCGCCGGCGTCGGCGATCAGCCCGCGGGGCGCCCGTACTACGCGAAAACCGTTCGGTATATGCAACGGAAATCCAGGGCTGAGCTGGCCCTGCGGCGCGCGGCGATCGTCGCGGCGGTGCAGGCGGTGGCACCGCTGCGCTTTGTCAACGGCGGCGGCACCGGCTCCATCGAGAAGACCACGGCCGAGGACGCGGTGACCGAGATC
>DAIRVB010000203.1:0-7450 GCA_036803065.1 Streptosporangiaceae bacterium | reverse complement strand
CTGCTCAACCTCGGCAACGCCACCGGGCACCCGAGCTTCGTCATGTCGAACTCCTTCACCAACCAGGTGATTGCCCAGATCGAGCTGTTCACCAAGGCCGACGAGTACCCGGTCGGCGTGCACACCCTGCCCAAGCACCTCGATGAGAAGGTGGCCAGGCTGCACCTGGACGCTCTCGGAGTACGGCTGACCGAACTCTCCAAGGAGCAGGCCGACTACCTCGGGGTGCCGGTGGAGGGTCCCTACAAGCCCGATGCCTACCGCTACTGAGCCCACGATGGGGGAGTCGGGGTCCGATATCGCGGATCCCGGACTGGCCGAAGCGGGGAGGGCCCGCATCGGCTGGGCGCGGCGCAGCATGCCAGTACTCGGCCTGATCGGCGAACGGTTCGCCGCCGAGCAGTCCCTCGGCGGCCTTACCATCGCCGCCTGCCTGCATGTCACGACGGAGACGGCCGTGCTGGTGGACGTGTTGCGGGCGGGCGGCGCCCAGGTGTTCCTCGCGGCCTCGAACCCGCTGTCCACCCAGGATGACATCGCGGCCGCGCTGGTCGCCGACGGCGCGGCCGTGGTCTATGCCCGGGCCGGTGCCGACCGGGTGACCTATGACGAGCACATCCACCGCGCGCTCGATTCCGGGCCGGACCTGGTCGTGGACGACGGTGGCGATCTGGTGAACACACTGCACACGCAGCGGCCTGAACTGCTGGCTGCGGTGCTCGGCGGCTGTGAGTCCACCCCGACCGGCGTGATCAGGTTGCGCCGGATGGCCAGCGAGGGCACGCTCGCCTTCCCGGCGGTCGCCGCGGACACCACCGCGACCAGGCTCATGTTCGACAACAGGTACGGCACCGGGCAGTCCGCCCTCGACGGGATCGTGCGGGCCACCAACGTGCTGCTGGCCGGGAAGGCCGTGGTAGTCGCCGGCTACGGGCCCTGCGGCACCGGTATCGCGCAGCGCGCCAGGGGACTCGGTGCGCAGGTCATCGTGACCGAGGTCGATCCGGTGCGCGCGCTGGACGCCATTATGCAGGGCTTCCGCGTCATGCCCATGACCGCTGCGGCCCGGGTTGGCGAGCTGTTCATCACCGCGACCGGATCGCGGGACGTGATCGGTGCCGAGCACATGGCGCTGATGCGGGACGGCGCGATCCTGTGCAACGCGGGGCATTTCGATGTTGAGGTGGACTTGCGCGCGCTCACTGACATGGCGGTCGAGATAAACCGTGATGTCCGCCCGCACACGGACGAGTACCTGCTCGGCGATGGTCGTCGGCTGCTGCTCCTGGCCGACGGCCGGATCGTGAACCTGGTCGCCGCGGAGGGCAACCCGCCCACGGTCATGGACGTGTCCTTCGCCGGGCAGGCACTCGTGCTCGGCTGGCTGGCCCGTGAGCACGGCTCGCTGCGGCCAGGGGTGTACGGCGTGCCCCCGGCCATCGATGATCAGGTGGCGAGGCTGGCCCTGGCGTCGTCCGGTGCCGAGATCGACGCTCTCACCCCGGCGCAGCAGGAGTACCTGAGTTCCTGGCAGCCACTGTTCCCGGACTCTGTCCCATGATTGCGTTGATCGGCGGCCACCCACAGCCGCATATCAGCCGCGATCATGAAAGTGGTGCTGGCTCGCTCACGCCGGGGGGTGAAATCCGGGCGGCCGGGGCGCGGCCGGGGCCCCGGGCTGCTCCGTCGGCGGTTCCGGTGGGCCGGGGGAGTGCTGGGAGTCCGGCGACGGCTGCGAGCCCGGGAACGGCTGTGCCGCGGCCCACGCTCCCTGACCAGCTGCCGAGGACCCTTGCGCCATGATCCGGGCATGCTCCCGGGCCCGTCGTTCGGCAAGGATGGCAGTGAGGTAGTCGGCTGGTGTGGTTCCGGGCGGCGGCAGCGGGCTGACCTGCGCCGCCGCGGTGGTGGCGATCCGCTGGCCGAACTCCTCCCGTGCGGCCGGAGTGAGTTCGTGGAGGCGGCTGAGGTAACCACGGGCCGTCTCGGCCGTGGCGTCCGTCAGCCCGGACAGCTGGAGGGTCGAGGCCCAGCCCACGAGGGCGGGCGGCACGGTGGCCAGCGGGGCGGCGAGCGCCTTCCGTCCCGGCAGTCGTTCCTGGATGACGAAGGTGCCGGCGAGCATGTCGCCGAGGCGCTTGCCCTTCGCCGAGAGCAGGGAGGTGAGCAGCGCCGGGATGCCCGACAGGACCCAGAACTCCAGCACGCCCACCAGCGCCCGCACGAGCGCCTGGCGGAAGCGTTCCGGGCCGCCGTCGTCGTTCACAACCCGCAAGCCCATCGCGAGCTTGCCCAGGGACTTTCCCCTGGTCAGGGTCTCGAAGATGGTCGGGTACCCGACCATCACGAGGACGAAGCCGGCCAGGAACACGGCCGCACCCGAGGCCAGGTCAAGGCCGCCACCCGTCCCCGCGGCCACAGTCGCCAGGATGAGGATGAACAGCAGAACGGCCTCGACAATCAGGTCGATGGCCAGCGCGACCATGCGGCTCGGGAATCGTGCGACAGGCACCTCGAGGACCACGGCCTCGCCAGTGACGACCTCGTCCACGCAAGCCCCCGTTTCGGTCGATTCGGGGACCAGGCTAGCCGGGCCTGAGGCAGTAGTCTCCCTTCGTGGACGTTGACGCGTTCGTGGCCGCGCACCAGCCCGACTGGCAGCGGCTCGACACGTTGGTCAAGCGGCGTCGAGCGCTGACCGGCGTCGAAGTAGATGAGCTGGTCACGCTGTATCAGCGGACGGCCACGCACCTGTCCGCCGTGCGCTCGGCCGGGCACGACCCGGCCCTGGTGGCGGGATTGTCCAGCCGGGTAGCGAGGGCCCGCAGCGCCGTGACCGGCTCGCAGGTGCCCGCCTGGACCGCGGTCGCGCGTTTCGCGGTGATCTCGTTCCCGGCCATGGCCTACCGGGCCCGCTGGTGGTGGCTGGGCACGGCGCTCGGGTCGGTCCTGGTGGGGTTCCTGCTGGGCTGGTGGGTCGCGCGCTCCCCGACGGTGCAGGCCGAGCTCCTGCCGACGGCGCAGGTCCACCAGCTGGTGAACCATCAGTTCCAGAACTACTACTCGCAGTACGCCGCCACGTCGTTCGCCGCGAAGGTGTGGACCAACAACGTGTGGGTCGCCGCCCTGTCGCTGATCTTCGGGATCCTGCTCGGGCTGCCTACCCTCTGGCTGCTCTTCGGCAACGCCGCCAACGCCGGCATCGAGGGTGGGCTGATGGTCGCGCACGGCAAGGGCACCTTGTTCTTCGCGCTGATCCTGCCGCACGGGATGCTCGAGCTCACCGCCGTGTTCCTGGCCGCGGCCGCGGGCCTGCGGCTCGGCTGGTGCGTTATCGACCCAGGTCCCCGGACCCGGGGCCGGGCGCTGGCGGAAGAGGGACGCGCCTCCATCACGATCGCGCTCGGGCTGATCGTGGTCCTGCTGGTCTCGGGGGTCATCGAGGCGTTCGTGACGCCGTCGCCGTTGCCCACCTGGGCGCGCATCCTCATCGGCGCGGTGGCCGAGGGCGCCTTCCTGTGCTACGCCATCCTGCTCGGCCGCCGGGCGAGCAGGGCCGGGCAGACGGCAGATATCGAGGAAGCACCCGACGTCGCCCCCGTGGCCGGCTGATCCTGTGGCCGGCTGATCCTGTGGCCGGCTGACCGCCCGGCTGACGGCCGGACGACCGGACCGTCGGACCGGCTCAAGCACGATCACGGAGTATCTCTGTCATATGGACCCAGAAATACTCCGTGATCATTAAAGACGGGCCGGGCTTACAGTTGCCCGCTGGCCTTGAGAGCCAGGTAGGCATCGGCCAGCGCTCCGGGAAGCCGCTCCGGCGGGGCGTCCACCACCTGGACTCCCCGCTGCCGGAGCTGGGCGGAGACCCGCCGCCGCTCGGCGCGGGCGCGCTCCGCCGCCGCGGCGGAGTACAGCCGGGCGGGATCACCCCGGCCGGCGGCCAGCTCATCCAGCCTCGGGTCCGCGACGGCCGCGACCACCACCGTGTTCCTGGAGGCGAGGATGGGCAGCCGGGGCAGCAGCCCTTCCTGTATCGCGGTCACATTGAGGTCGGTGAGCAGGACGATCAGGCAGCGACGCCGCGCGACCGCGAGCACGGCGCTGGCCAGCCCGGCCATGTCGCATTCGGTCAGCTCAGCGTCCAGTGACGCCATCGCGTTGGTGAAGGAGGCCAGGACCGTCGACCGTGGTGCACCCAGCACCCGGGCGCGCACCCGGCGGTCGAACGCCATCATGTCGATCCGGTCCCCGGCTCGTGACGCGAGCGCGGCGAGCAGCAGGGTTGCGTCCATCGAGGCGTCCAGCCGCGGGACGCCGGCGACCCGGCCGGCCGATGTCCGCCCGGTGTCCAGGACGACCAGGATCCGCCGGTCCCGCTCCGGCCGCCAGGTGCGGACCATGACGTCGCGCGACCTGGCCGCGGCCCGCCAGTCGATGGACCGGACATCGTCGCCGATGACGTACTCGCGGAGCGAGTCGAACTCGGTGCCCTGGCCCCGGAGCAGGCTGCGGTGCTGGCCGTCGAGTTGCCGCAGCCGGGAGAGCTTCTCCGGCAGGTGTCGGCGACTGCGAAACGGGGGGAGCACGCGCACTGTCCACGCCGCGACGTGCCTGCCTTGCCGGCCGGCCAGCCCGCAGGGACCCAGCGAGCGCACGGTCACGCTGCCTGGTACCTTCTCGCCGCGCCGGTCGGGAGTCAGGGCGGTGGTCAGCGTGGCCCGCCCGCGCGCCGGGATGCGCAGAGCCACGCGGGTCGGCTGCGCGTGCGCGCTGGGCGGCCACGAATCGCGGACGATGGCCCGCAGCGGGCGCCCGCCTGGATTCTCCATCGTGAGCGTGATGGAGGCGGTTTCGCCCAGCAGGACCCTGGTGTCACCGGACCGGGTCATCCGCAGCGGCCGGACGCTGCCCGCCAGTATCAGGTCGGCGGCGATCGCGGCGAGCAGCACGCCGTTGACGGCCAGCAGCACCGCCGTGGTGCGGAAGGCCAGCACCACAAGCGCGCCGATCAGGGCGGCCAGGGCCGCCCGCCTGGTCAGTGCCACCGGGCACCAGGGCCGGGCCACCGGGCACCAGGGCCGGGCCATCGGCCCCGCGCCGTCGTCACCGGGGGACCGGGACCGAGGCCAGCACCGCTTCGAGGACACCGTCCGGGGAGGCGCCTTCGAGTTCGGCCTCGGGCCGCAGCTGGATGCGATGCCGGAGGGTCGGCCGGGCGAGCGCCTTCACGTCGTCGGGGGTCACATAGTCGCGGCCCGCCAGCCAGGCCCAGGCCCGGCTGGTGGCCTGCAGGGCGGTCGCGCCGCGCGGGGAGGCGCCCAGCCGCAGCGACGGCGACTGCCGGGTGGCGCGGCACAGGTCCACGATGTAGCCGGCCACTTCGGGTCCCACCCGGACGCCGCGCACCGCGGCTGCGGCCGCGTCGAGCTCGGCCCGCCCGGCCACCGGCCGGATTCCGGCGGTGGCCAGGTCACCGGGATCGAACCCGGCCGCGTGCCGGGCCAGAATGCCGATTTCCTCATCCCGCCCGGGAACAAGAACAGTGAGCTTAACGAGGAACCGGTCCAGCTGCGCCTCAGGCAGCGGGTATGTCCCCTCGTACTCGATCGGGTTCTGGGTGGCGGCCACCAGGAACGGTTCCGGCAGCCGCCGAGGCGTTCCCTCCACCGAGACCTGCCGCTCCTGCATCGCTTCGAGCAGCGCGGCCTGGGTCTTGGGCGGTGTCCGGTTGATCTCGTCCGCGAGGAGCAGGTTGGTGAAGACCGGGCCCTCCCGGAACTGGAAGAGCGCGGTCTTCGCGTCGTAGATCAGCGAGCCGGTCACGTCGCCGGGCATCAGGTCCGGGGTGAACTGGACCCGCGTGCTGCGCAGCGATAGCGCCGCCGCCAGGGCCCGCACCAGGAGGGTTTTCGCCACTCCGGGGATGCCTTCGAGTAGCACATGGCCACGGCAGAGCAGGCAGATGACCAAGCCGGTAACGATCGCGTCCTGCCCGATGACAGCCTTGCCGACCTCGGTGCGCACCGCCTCCAGCGCGGCCCGCAAGGCGGCGGGATCCTGCCCCGGGCCTGGGATGGCAGTGCCCGGGATGGCCGTGCCCGGGCCCGGGATGGCGGTGCCCGGGCCTGGGATGCCCGGGCCTGGGATGCCCGGGCCTGGGGTGACGAGCCCGGTCGGGGGCTGATGTTCGGCGGTCAATGGGTGTGCACCTCTCCGAGGGTGTCTGCTTCGAGGGTGTCGATATCGCGGGCGAGCGTGACCAGCGCCGCGTCGTCGCGCGGTACGGGCCCGAACAAGGTTGCCTTGATCGAGGCGGCCTGGCGTCCGGTTCTGGCTGCTACGGCCGCGCAGACCGGGTCGGCGCCGGCGCCGCGGGGGAGGGCCAGCCTGATCGTGATCCGGTTCAGGGCGGCGTCCCGCAGGACCGCGGCGGCCCGGTCACGGGATCGCCGCGACCGGTACAGGCGGCCGTGGCCCTCGACGGTTTCCGAGGCCCGCACGATCACCGGCAGGGGCTCGGTGACCAGCGGCCCGAGCCTGCGCATCCGCCACAGGGCGGCCAGTACCACAGCGATGGCGAGCTGGATCGTGACCAGGTAGGCGGCCCGCGGGATCAGGCTGAGGAGCGACTTGGGGCCGCCGGGTGGCGGGCCGCCGCCCGGCGCCAGCGAAGGCACCAGCCAGACGATCCGCGAGTTGCCGCTGAGCAGATCCAGTGCGAGCGCAGCGTTGCCGTACCCGCCCAGGTACTGGTTCGTGAGCGGCGTGCCGGCGCCCAGGAGGGTGATGGTCCGGCCGCCGATCCGGTAGCGGACCAGGGACGGCTGGCCGTTCATCCGGTAACACCGCCATGCGCCCGGTGCAGTGGAACGCAGCAGCACGCCACCCATGTCCGCGGAGCCGGCCAGCATGGCCGCGGGCAGGCTGCAACCCGGATCGGCGTTTCGCACTGGCGCGTCGCCAGCGACGGCAGTGCCGGGGGCGAGCGCGGTCAGCTCGGCGGGCACGGGCTCCACCAGCAGGAGGCTGGCGTGCACGCCAGCGAGGCGGTCAAGCTGACTCCCGCTGAGCAGGCCGGGATTGGTGACCACCAGCGTGACGCCGCTGCCCGGTGCTGACCTGCCCGGTGCCGATCTGCCTTGGGCCGCGGCCTCAGCCGACTGGACCGTCCCGGCCCTGATCACCGGCTCGCCGCGAGGCGCCAGGAGGTGCGCGAGGGCCCGGGTGCCGAATGGCCCGGGGTCGGTCGGGTCCAGGTAGCCGGCCTCGTGGGCGGACGGCTGCAGCAAGGCGATCAGTGCCCCGCCGAGGAGGATGACCAGCATGATCCCGAGCGGCGCCCGCCACCGGCGCCAGGTGTCCGTGGGCCTGGCCGCGACCGACCGTGACGGCCCAGCGCTGGCGGGTCCTGGGCTGGCGGGTCCTGGGCTGGCGGGTCCTGGGC
>DAIRVB010000202.1:0-7478 GCA_036803065.1 Streptosporangiaceae bacterium | reverse complement strand
CCGCTTATCCGAGGATCCACGGACACCCCGGTTCGGCACGCGTCTGGTCCTGAGCCAGTCATCAGCTAGTTGCGAGGTTGCGGCAGGAATAGGAGCAATGGCTAGGCTGCCCCGACCTCGGACACGAAGAGTAACGTGAGAAATTCAGAGCGTGACAACCCAGCGTGAAACATGGAGCTATCGGATGAAGCGTGGAGCTACCAGCGGGGCGATGGGGATCTCTCTGCCCCGGCAAGCCCGATGGGCGGCAAAGACGTCTAACTGCATATCAGTTCTCCTCCTGGGATTTGCTGGACCAAAAGCAGCCACGGCTTTGGCAATGGCGACTGCGTTGAGGCAGCACCGCTGCCTGCAGGTCACGTCGCGGTCCGGGACAGCAAGGACAAGGCCAGCCCGGCCCTTCTCTTTACTCCCGGTGGATGGCGCGCCTTCCTCGGCGGGGTTAAGGGCGGCGAGTTCGACCTTCTCAGACAGCCGCCGTCGGCCGGTCTGAACCGTCGTGACAACAGCGGAGAGATTATCCAGGCTGATCCGAAAGCTGCGTAGAATGGGTTCCTCGGAAGAGCATTTCAACAGGACTCCCGAGCAGGGTGCTGCCGCCACCGACGCCGCCGTGAACGCTCGTGCTAGGCCTGCGGAGCCCGTCGGCCCGGGCGGGCCCGACAGGCCTTACCGAAGAGAACCCGTGAGGATACGTCGCCACGCACAGTCATCGATCTGCTCGATCGCCTGTGGGTGTCACTGGACTGGAGCGGGGCCGGGCAGATTGCCATCATCCTGGTGGCGCTTGGCGTCGCGGCGGTCCTCGTATTCGGTGGCTCGGCCCTCGCCGCTCACGTTTTGATAGGAGCGTCTCCGTGGTTGTCAGGCGTTGGCGCTGCCGTAGCCGGAGTCGGAGCCTCGACCGGCGAAGCCAGTACTGCGGGACTGGGACGCTACGGCCGCATTGCGGTCATCTCGGCCAGCAGCGTCACGGCTAGGCCTGAGGCGTGCCGCAGGGTCTGCGTCAGGCAGGTCGCCCGCGCCGACGGAGGTCAGGCGCCGCCCTTACCTACTCGCTGTGGCTCAAGATCGCTAATCTTGGCGGCCCGGCCCGGCCCGGCGGATCGGGCCAAAGGCAGTCATCAGGGACGGCCCGGCCCTGACCCGGGAATGCAGACCCGCGACCAGTGACCGCGTGACCTTTGTTCGAGGTGAAAGCTGTGCAGGGTCACTTCGGCGTCCGAGGCTAGCCGGTTCCCGTTTGCTCCCCAGGTTGCCTGCGGCTAAGTTACCGAGGTGTCTATGTGTGTCCCGGGATGTCGGGAATGCTAGGTCCGGCTGGAAATGGCTCGTCGAGATCGCTCGGCTGCCCAACGTGACGTGAGTACGTCGGCTGGAAGCGTTATAAAATCGACCGATTCTTTTTCCCCATTCCGGCTTCGGCCGGGGGCGCGCGGCTGCTATACCCATGGGATCTGCAGCGAGCGCCTGCGTAGCAGCCTCCTATTCGAGGATCCACGGACACCCCGGTTTCGGCGCACCTCTGGTCATGAGCCAGTCATCAGCTAGTTACGACCTCGGACACGAGGAGTAGCGTTAGAAATTCAGATCGTGACAAACCAACGTGAAATATGGAGCTATAGGATGAATCGTGAAGTTACCGGCCGGGGCGATGGGGATCTCTCTGCCTCGGCAGGCCCGATCGGCGGCAAAGACGTCAAACTGCACATTAGTTCTCTTCCCGGGATTTGCTGGACCAAAAGCAGCCACAGCTTTGGCAATGGCGACTGCGTTGAGACAGCACCGCTGCCTGGAGGTCATGTCGCGGTCCGGGACAGCAAGGACAAGGCCGGTCCGGTCCTGCTCTTTACGCCCAGTGAATGGCGCGCCTTCGTCGGCGGGGTTAAGGGCGGCGAGTTCGACATTCTCGGATAGCCGCCGTCGGCCGGTCAGACCCGTCCAGTTCGGCAGATTCGCGGCGACAGGCAGCAGCTGCGGGCAGGCGGAAACGCCTGTCTGTCAGTTAGCTGAACGCCGACCAGCGCCCGCCGTGTTGATCCGCGGTGATACTGGCCGCGACCCGGCCAGTATCACCGCGGACCGGCAAATCAGAGCGTCATGTCGCTATGCGGCCTGCTGTGACGTCGGCCGGGTGCCGATGACCTGGCTGGCCGGCCCCCCGGCGCCTGGTATCAGCGCGGGATCGCGGCGGGTGGCTAGCGGTGCCCGTGCCGGGCGCGGAAAAGCTCGGCGACGCGATCGCGGGGGAGCGCCGGGGTGCGATGGCCGTCCCGGCCCACCATGTCGTCGTTGGCGACGAGCGCGTTGGCGACAGGCTCCTCGGTCCCTTGCACGACGGCGGCGAAAAACGGGTCGAGGCGCCCCCATGGAACGAACATCAGCTTGTCGTACCGGTGCTCAGCGTCCTGGCCGGAACCCGGCGCGGGACGGGAGGCCGGGTTGTAGGGGCTGAACCCGCCTGGGTTGGCCGTCGAGAAGGCCAGGAACAGGTCACCGGAGAAGCGCGACCCGGTGGTGCCGGTCCGGGCCAGGCCGAGCGCCGATATGTGACGGGCCGGCCGCCTAGAAGGCCAGCGGGGGCACGTCCTGCGGCGGGTTGAGGAAAGCGCCGCGGAATTCGCTGAGCCAGTCCTCGACCGGGCGGGGATCTTCCCCGGTCACATCGCGCACGTCAGTTGTGACCGTGTTGGCCCCGCCGCTGCGGATCCAGTCGAACACCTCGAGCGTGCCCTCGGTCTCCCAGGGTGTCAGGCCACCGGCCAGCAACTGCTCGCGGGCGCGCTCCGGCGGCAGGTCGGCGTAGCCGACCTCGCGCGCGAAGACTGCTGAGACGCGCGCGGCGACATCAGCGTAGCCCAGCGACTCCGGCCCGGTCAGGACGTAGGTGGCACCCTCATGCCCGGGGCTGGTGAGCACCCGCGCGGCCACGTCCGCGACGTCGCTGGCGGCGATGAAGCCGACCTTGCCGTCGCCCGCCGGCGCGTAGATCGTGCCTTCTTCGCGGATGCTCCCGGCTGACGCCAGCAGGTTCTCCATGTACCCGCTCGGTGCGAGGTAGGTGGCCGGCAGGTCAGTGGACGCGAGGTGCGTCGCGATCAGCCGGTGGCTGCGCATGATGCGGGCGTCGCAGCCTGGATCCTGGAATCCGTCGGCCGCCACCTTCACGACATGCGGCCGGTGACCGGCGGCCAGCAGCGCACCGATGAAGAGGATCTCGAGCTCGGCCTGCTCCTCGTTCGCCGGGCTCAGCAGGAAGACCCGGTCGAAGGACTGCAGCACCCCGGCGGGAGGGGGGTAGTCGAACGTCGCCACGATGTGCTTCGCGGACCCCGGCAGGTCAGCACCCTTCGCTTCCACCCGCACCATCGCGGTGGCTTCTGCGCCTGCATCGGCCAGTGCCTCCATCAGGCGGTAGCCGACCCTGCCGGTCGCTCCGGTGACCAGGATCACAGGGCACTCCTCCGGTCGTCGCGGTGGCCGACCCGGCGGGTGAATCCCGCGCGAGCGCCAGGCACACCAGCTCACTCATTCAAGCATTGCCGCCCGCCGCCCGCTGCCACGGACGCCAGAGCACACAGTGGGAAACCGGCGGGCGTGGGGTGCCGGCAGGCTGGCATACGTTGGATGAGGCGTCCCGCCGTAGCGCCCGAGACGCGTTCCGGGCAGGTCCCGTGGGCGACGTGACGCCCGCCGGCACCCCACGCACGACGGTGTTGGGCGGCCTGAATGATCAGGGCGCCTCGGCCGGGCTGATCCCCATCGTGGAACCGGACCGCGACCTGGGGTCCCGCTCCCGCCAGGCGCCGCGGCCGACTGCCGCGAGAAACCGGTCCACGGCGGCGTTGAACAGGTCGGGCTCTTCCAGGTTCGCGGTGTGACCAGTTCGCGGCAGAATCGCCAGGCCCGACGTCGGGATGGTGCGCTTGAGCATGAGCGCGGTCTCCAGGCAGCCCTCGTCCTCGTCCCCGGCAACGACCAGCACAGGAGTCCGCACCCGTGCGAGTTCGTCCCGCAGCGCGTACAGCGACGGCCTGCCCGCCTGGACGCCGCGCATGGTCAGCGCGGCACCGAGCGCGGAGTGCTCAGCCAGCGCGGCCGCGAACTCGGCCCAGCCCCGCGGATTCTTGTTCTGGAACTGCACCCGCGCGGGGCCGACCGCGTACCGCTGCGCGACCCGCTCCGCCCCGTCGGCCTCGAAGGCGGCCGCGAGAGCCTCGCATTCCGCGCGGAACGACTCCTGGCGCTCCGGCTGAGCGCCGTAGCCAGCACCGGCCACCACTGCGGACACAATGCGACCAGCATGGCCCATGGCCAGGTGCAGCGCGGTGAATCCGCCCATGGACAGCCCCACGACGTGCGCGCGCGGTATGCCGAGGCCGTCGAGGACGGCGATCGCATCGCCGACCGCCCGCTGCTGGGAGTATGCCGCCGGATCGCCGGGGACATCGGACGGCGGGTACCCGCGGGCGGCGTAGGTGATGCAGCGGTAGCTGCCGGAGAAGAACCTGACCTGCGGTTCCCAGCTGCGGTGGTCGCCCGCGAACTCGTGGATGAACAGCAGCGGCTGGCCGGACCCCGCGGCGTCAACATGCAGCGTGACACCGTCGTCGGTGGTGATCGTGGGCATGGACGGCCTCCGGGATCGAAGATGGCGGGCCAGCCAGGCGCCGCGGCCAGGGGGAGCGCGGCCGGCCGCCGGGCCAAGTGGCCGATGGTCAGTGGTCGGTGACGTGCTCGACGCCCATGATGTGCTGAAACGTGCCCGCGGCGGCCGCCGCGGGATCGCCGGCGCGGAGCGCGCCGGCGATCGCGTCGTGCTGGCGCGCGGATTCGGCGTGCGTGCGGGCGACCTTGGGGCCGCCGTGCAGTGAAGCCCACAGCAGCCGCATCAGCGACAGCAGCAGCGGGCTGCGCGCGTACTCATAGACCGTGAAGTGGAAGTCCCGGTTGAGGTCCGCGTAGCCAGGATCGTCGTCGGCGCACGCGCGCATCTGCTCGTTCAGGTCCTTCAGCCGGGCGATCCCGGCGGCGTCGATCTTGCGCGCGGCCAGGGACGCGCCCAGCGATTCCAGCGCGGCCCGGATCTGGAAGTTCTCCTCGATCCGGCCGTCGTCAGGCTCCACGACGGTGAACCCGCGGTGCGTGTCGCCCAGCACCAGCCCCTCGGATTCCAGCCGCCGCATCGCCTCGCGCACCGGCGTCTGGCTGACCTGGAACCGCTGGGCCAGGTCCCGCTGCCGTAGCGGTTCACCGGCGCCCAGCTGGCCGGTGATGATCAGCTCGCGGATGAGCGCGGCCACCATGTCCGTCTTGCTGACATAGCCCGGGCCGACCGGGGCCGGGGCATTCGCTTGCCCTATCGAGGCAGGTCGCACGGAGCGCCTCCGGCGTTCGTTTCGGGTGCTGCGGCCGGCTGGCCGCTGGTCGTGCCAGGGCGGGCCCCGTCGATCGCTGGCTCGCCGCGCGTCCGATCCCGTCGATGTGACATCGAGCGTGCTAGGGCTTTTGTGTTCTGGGTGACGAATTTCCAACGCGTGTTGTGCCAGGTTACGGGCGGCGCGAGGGCGGCCGGCATGTCGTGCATGAGCGGATCAGCGATCCGGGATGCTCAGTGCGCCGAACCACGCCCGGGTGACTGCGTTGATGGCGGGTCGGCCGGGGCAGCGAGGGCCCCTTGGTGCCTCCCGCCGGGCTATCGTCATGTCATGCCACGTGTCAGCGCGTTCTACGGGGTGGTGATCTACATGTACTGGAACGAACGCGATCACCCTGTGGCGCACTTCCATGCTTACCATGCGGGTCGCCGCGCCTCAGTCTCGGTGGATGGGAACGTGCTTGCCGGCAGCCTTGACGCTCGGGCTCTCCAGTTTGTCCGGGAATGGGCGAATCTCCGGGACGAGGAGATCCTGGCGAACTGGGAACGTGCCAGGAAGAACGAGCCTCTGCTCAGCATCGCACCCCTGTCGTAGGATGATGGACGTGAGCGAAAACTACCTTCCGATTGTGTCGGGGGTTGCCGTGGTCGGTGACCACGTGCTTCGGCTCTTGTTCAGCGACGGCACAGTCGGCGACGTCGACTTCTCAGCTGAGCCCTGGACAGGGGTTCTGGAACCGCTCAACGACCCTGAGTACTTCGCCCAGGTTACCGTCGATGCAGAGGCGGGCACTGTTGCCTGGCCCAACGGCATCGACCTGGCGCCGGAACCACTGTACGAGCAGGCGCACGCACACCCCCTCGCCGCGGCCTGACCCTCCCGGCTCTGCCTGGTATTCAGGGCAAGCCTGACCGGCCAGGGGACATTGTCCTGACGTGGCCGCCGCGCCAAGGCCATCAGGGCAGTGCTCCTGATTCAGCCCAGACCCTAGCCCCGGCACTCACTCGCAAGGATTCGGCGCCTGCGCGAAAACGGCGAATCTCCAGCCCCTCTTTGCCGTCATGGGAGAATCGGCGTGATGGCTGCGATGGTGGCGACTTTCGTCGTGGTGTCTCGGTCCGGTACCCGCGTGGGGCTGTTTCCAGGGATGTCGTCTAGGCCAGAAGCGCCGCAGTGCTATGTGGTGACGCGGAGATGAAAGGCGCCGCCGGGCTGTTCAGCGCTTTCCCGCTCGGGCCAGCGCGTTCTCGGCTTGAGCGACCAGGGTGCCGACAAGCTCGGAGGCGGGCGGCAGGTCGTTGATAAGGTCGATCGCCTCGCTGGCCCAGACCGGTATGGGAGTTAGGTCGCCCCGCTTGACGCCCTCCTGGTAGGCCCGTTTGGCCTCGGCGTCCGCGGCGAGTTGATCTTCCCGGCCACGCCACTCATCGAGGAACGGGTGGCTGAGGGTGCGGCCCGGGTATTTCGCCGGCCACCGGGAGCCGCGGGCGATATCCAGTACCGTGCTGCGCTCGCGAACCCGCCGCGAACGCGGTTGCGGCTGCGATGCCAAGAAGCCCAGTGAACTGGCCGTTTCCGGCGGAATTTGCATTCGTTCCGATAATCCACCAGAGCGAGTTCCGGAAGGCAAGAGCTACGAGTGCTGCGATGCAGGCAATAACCGTTGCATCGATCAGCCTCCGTTGAACACCCGCGAGCGGATCACCACTGCGGACTACTCCGAGATAGGAACCTGCCAGCATCAGGAAGGCAAACATTCCGCAGGTGAGCAGGCCCACCGTGAGCAAGATTGAGGCGAAGAAGTATCCCTCCAGGATTCCCTGATTGAGGCCTACTCCGGTACCGAACGCAAGTGATGCAAGCGCGGCTCCAAGGATTGGGTGTTGGCGCAGGCGCGCGATAACGGTCCGGTCGCACCAGGCAATGACCGGCGTCACGAGGGAGCGGAAGGGCCCGAACCAGCGGCTTTCTCTGCGGGCGACGAGCGGGCGCGTCCTGAGCCACCAGGACATCCATGGCCGGCACCTCGGCGGCGGTCGGCATCCGGTAGTCCATGAACGTGGCCGACTGAGGCTGCCCGGCCTCGTCGTAGCAGAACTC
>DAIRVB010000201.1:0-7480 GCA_036803065.1 Streptosporangiaceae bacterium | reverse complement strand
CACCATCCACCGGCTGCGAGCCAAACTCGGCGACCCGCCAGTGATCGAGACCATCCGCGAAGGCGGCTACCGGATCGGGCCACCATGACCGGCCCCCAGCCGCTCCCCAGACGGTCCTTGCAGGCCCGGCTCACGCTCTTCTACGCCACGGGCATCTTCGTCGCCGGGATCGTGGACCTCGCCGTCGTCACCGTCCCCCTAGCCGGCATCCAGTCCCGCCGCAGCCCAGCCTCAGGCGCGATCACCGGAACCGGGCACGGGATCGGCCCGCACCAGCTCCTCGTCGGCGCCGCCGTCGCGCTCGCCATCCTCATCCCCATCGCCCTCGCTGCCGGCTGGTTCGTCGCCGGC
Organism: Streptosporangiaceae bacterium; assembly: GCA_036803065.1. Taxonomy (GTDB): domain Bacteria; phylum Actinomycetota; class Actinomycetes; order Streptosporangiales; family Streptosporangiaceae; genus JAWWPY01. The sequence continues at coordinate 7,129 of DAIRVB010000201.1, read as the reverse complement.
CGATTCCTCAGGCCCCTGCGGGCCATCACCGCCACCGCCAGGGCCATCTCCGCCGGAAACCTCCACCAGCGCCTCGACCTCGGCGAGCCCGCCGACGAGCTGACTGAACTGGGCTACATCCTCGACGACCTCCTCGCCCGCCTTGAAGCCTCCTTCGACGCCCAGCGACACTTCGTCGCCAACGCCTCCCACGAGCTACGCACCCCCCTCGCCGGCCTGCGAACCCTCCTCGAAGTCACCCTCGCCGACCCCGACGCCGACGCCGGCACCCTGCGCTCGGCCTGCCAGGAGGCCCTCGCCCTTGGCGGACACCAGGAGCGGCTCGTCCAGGCACTGCTCGCCCTGGCCACCAGCGAGCGCGGCGTCACCCGCTGGGACACCCTCGACCTCGCCCAAGTCGTCACAGGAGTGCTCGCCTCCCGCCGCGACCAAGCAACAGAGACAGGCATTGACCTCGCCGAACACCTAACGCCCGCAGTGACGGCCGGGGACCCGAGACTGATCGAAAGCCTCATCGCCAACCTCATCGACAACGCCATCCGCCACAACCACCCAGACGGGCACGTGGAGATCACCACCCAGACCTCCGGCACGCAGGTGACCCTTACGGTCACCAACAGCGGGCCAGTCATCCCCGGCAACCAGATCCAGCGACTCCTCCAGCCCTTCCAGAGACTGGCGCCCGATCGTAACGGCCGCCGCGACGGCTACGGCCTCGGCCTCGCCATCGTCAACGCCGTCACCCAAGCTCACCACGCCACCCTCACCACCAGCGCACGCCCCGAAGGCGGCCTGTCCATCACCGTGCGGTTCGCGCACGAATCTCATCGGAACCTCCAACATCAGGGGGACAACTACGCAGGGCTCGCGACGTGAATGCATATCGGGGCTTCGGCCAAACCCGACGAGGCATGCGCGTGGGGGCTGGGTGTCTGGCATCGGACCGGTTGCTGATTCATGACCGGGGCCGGGTGCTGGTAGACCTGGCGTGCGCGATCGGCGAGGGCGCCGCCGACCGGGCGGCGCGGGTGATCGAACCAGATCGCCGGGCGGCCGCGAGCACGGCTGGGATCATGGCGGCGCCGGCGATGAGGAATGCCCATGGCAGGCCGCCCGGCCGGTCGGCGACCAGGCCGGTGACCTGCAGGCCGGCCGCGGTGGCGGTGACCTCGACCCCGACCATCCAGGTGTACGCCTCGGTGCGCGCGCCTGCCGGCACGATCCGGCCGACGAGTGCGTTTTCCACCGTGAGGGCCGGCGCCACCAGCGCGCCACCGCAGAAGAGTGCGACAGCCAATGCTGCGGGATGGCGCAGCACCGAATACACGGCGAAGCTGGCGGCCACAGCGCCGAGCAGTACGGCGAACTGCCGCGGCAGCGGGGCCCGTAACCGGATCGCGCCGAAGGCGACACCGCCCAGCACGCTTCCGGTGCCCAGGGCCGCGAGCAGTACCCCGGCCAGCGCACCGGACGAGCCGTGGCCGGTGGCGAATGCGGGCACCGCGACCGTGATGACCCCGAACGTCGTGCCCAGCCCGGCCGAGCAGACCAGCATCGCGGGGAACCCGGGCACGCGCAACGATCCGCGGCCGTGCTTCCGGGCCGCCGCCGGCCGCGCCGGCATGGCATTCACCGCCCGGCCCCGGGCGAGCATCACGGTGCCGATCCCGGTGACTACGGCCGAGGCGGCGAGTAACACGGACGCCGACCCGGCCGCCACCAACCCCGCCACCAGCAACGGGCCGGCCACGAAAACGCTCTGGTAGAGCGAGGTGTCCGCAGCCAGCGCGGTGCCGCGCAGGTCCGCCCGGTCACCGTCCGGCTCGGTCAGGCCCGTCCATGCGCTGCGCAGCACGGCGACGAGCGGCGGGTATGTCACGCCGCTCGCGGCGGCGGTCAGGACGACGGCGGCGGACGCCGGGCCCGCAACGCGGGCGCTCAGCGTGAGCGACACCAGTGCGATCGGGTGGATCCCCGCGGTGACCAGCAACACCCCCGACGGACCGAAGCGGCCGGCGAGGTGACCCGCGACCGGTTGCGCGGCCGCGTACGCGAGGGTGTACACCGCACTGCCCAGCGCCGCAGCCGCGTACCCCCCGGTCGCCTGATGGACGAGCAGGATCAGTCCCAGCGGCTCCACCGAAATGCCGAGCCGGCCGAGCAACCCGAACACCAGCAACACCGGCGCACCCGGAACCCGCCACAGCGCCCCATACCCGCGTAATGCCACCATGAGCGCCACCTCCCAGCGGCGGTACCTGCGGCCCCGCGCAGCCTACCTTGGTGGCACTCCCAAGCCAGCGACCGGTCAGCGCGTGAATGATCGGGCTAACGGGCGGTGACATCCAGTCCAGCGGAGCCATGCCGGCTTCAAAATCATTGCCAGCGGGATGCGCCAGTGCCTGGCGGGCGCCACCGATTCGCCGATGACCGAGGAGCAGATGGAGAAGCTGTTCCTCGCCTTGGCCTAGCTCGGCCATTCCCGCCCCGCGCTCTGCCAGTATGGGCCTGTTCAGACACGGGGACGCCAGCTGACCTGCAGAATCAGCGGCGATGATCACACGGGGGGGATGCTTCATGCCCGACATTCGCACTCCAGGCCTGCGTGGCCGGCTGCCAGTCAAGCCGCCCGCGGAGCGGTTCGCCATCCAGTACCTGTCGCAGTACTTGCGGGCACCGCTTCCGGCGCCGGCCTACCCGATCGATGTCACAGGCGGTATCACCGAGTGGGGAATGCTCGGCAACGGTCCCGACAAGACGTGCACGACCCATCCGCAAGGCGTCGGCGACTGCACCTTCGCGGGCCGGCAGCACAACAAGATGGCCAAGGCCGCGGCCGGGCACGAGACGGAGAAATGGGAGACCTCGAACGAGCTCGTGGCCGAGTACCTGGCCTACGACCACGGAAAAGACGCGGGCGCCAACATCGCCGACCTGCTCCTGTACTGGTACAAGGGCGGAAAGATCCTGGCGTTCGCGCCCGTCGATCACACTAGCCCGGCCGCTGTCGATACGGCCATGGCGGCATTCCACGGCGCCTACGTTGGAGTGAACCTGACCGACGACTCCGACCAGTTGTTCCTGGAACACGAGCCTTGGACGGTGGCTGGCGGCGAGCAGTCCGACCCGAACGACGGGCACTGCATCGTCAAGGTCGGCGCCGACGGCAGTCAGTTCGACACCTGGGTGACCTGGGGAGAACTGCAGAAGTCCACTCTCGCCTGGACCACGGCATGCCTGGATGAGGCGTGGGTCATCGTCAGCCAGGAGGACGCACAGGCCGCCAGCCTGGACATCAACGCCCTGCGGGCGGACATCGACGCCCTGCACGGCACCGGGGGCAGTTAGCCGGCCTCCAGCGGTGCGGCTGGCCAGTCCAGCAGCCGCGCGCCGATCACCGCTACCTGAAGCGCGAGCGCCTGGGCCGGGTCGCCCGGATCATTGCCGGTCAGGTCCCTGATCCGGGCGAGCCGGTAGGTCACCGCGCGGACCGACAGGTGCAGCCGCCGCGCCGCTTGGGCCGCTACGCCGCCGCACGCGTAGTACGCCTCCAGCGTCGCCAGCAGCGGTCCTGCCCCGCCCCGGGCGCCCGCCAGCGGCATGAGCAGTTCGCCCACCAGATCGGTGATCGCTGCCCGGTCCCGGAGCAGCACCTGGTAGACGAGCAGGTCAGCGGCGTTCACTACGGGCTCGGGCAGCCCGAGCCGCTGCGCCACGTCGAGCGCGTCGCTCGCCTCGTCGTAGGAGCGGAGCACGCCACTGGGCCCCGGGTAGGGCCGCCCGACCGCGACCCGCCAGGGCTGCTGCCCGCCCTGCGCCCTGGCCGGGTTCCCGCGGCGCAGTACCCCGGCCAGGGCTACCGCGATACGCCCCGCCTCACCGCCGTCGGTCACGCCGGTCATCACGACTACCCGGCCACCACGGGTTACCGTGAGTGACGGCGAAGGCGCGGCAGCGCCGCCGACCAGCCGGTCAATCTCCAGGCCCAACGGCCTGGCCAGGCCGGCTCCGGGCGCGTAGCCGCCCAGCACCACCTGATGCGGCCCGGCCAGCCGCAGGCCGAGGCGCTCCCCGCGAGCCATCAGATCCGGCAGACCGCCCCGGCCGGAGAGAAGGTCGTCGAAGAACTCCAGCCGCTCGGCTTCCTCGCGGCGGGCGATGGACAGATGCGCCCACTCGAAGCCTTCGGCCGCCGCGGCGACGGCGTCGTCCGCGGCCCGCAGGACGGCGAGTCCCGCGGCGCGAAGGGCGACCGATCCCCCCGCGTCAGGCAGTTCCCGCCACAGCCGCCAGGTCGCCGACAGGAAGAGGTCGACCAGGCCGCGCAGCGCGACACCGCTCTCCGCGGCCCGCTCGCCGGACCGGCCATAGCCAGCAAGTTCCGCGGACGTCAGGCGGCGGCCGGTGCTGGCCGCATCCAGCACGGCCGACAGGTAGTCGGCGAGCAGTTCGGCGGGCACTCCGCCGGCCTCGCGGCTCGCCGCCTGCGTGATCGCCCCCAGATCGGGCGCCCCGGCTGCGCTGTGCGGGGTCACGATGAGTGTCCCTTCCTATGCGACAAGCTGATCATTGCCGGATCCCGGCAACTTCAGGGTGATGATCTTAGCCGATAGGGCCCACTGATATCCTAGGCCCGGCAAGTGATACTGAAGTAGACGGCCGGAGCACGCCACCACCTGCGCGGCGCCAGCCCCGCCGCCGAGGAGCCGCCGCCGAAGGTCGGCCCAAAGGAGACAGCCGTGACAATGACGCATCTGCCTGGTGCCGCGCCGACCGACGGCTCCCCGGGGGCCCGGAACCCGCAGGGCTCCGGGAACGGGAAAGGCGGCCTGCGTATCGCGGGTGTCACCATCAGGCTTACCGTCGGCGGCTATCTGCTCGCCATGCTGGCCGCGGCGGCGGGCGCCCTGACCCTGCCCGCCGCTGCTCCGGGCCGGTCGGTCGGCGCCTACCTGGCCGCGACCGCCGGCCTGGTCGCCTTGGTCCTGGCCAGCGTGGCGGGACACGAACTGGCGCACGCGATCGTGGCACGCCGGCACGGGGCCAGCGTGACGGAGGTCTTTGTCGGATTCTTCGGCGGCATCAGCCATGGGCGCCATGACCTGACAACGGCGCGTGCGGCGTGGCGGGTCGCTGCCGCCGGGCCGGCGGCAAGCCTCCTGGCCGCCGCAATCAGCACAGGTGCCGCGCTCGGCCTGTCCGCGCTGGGCGCGGGCTTGCTGCCGGTCACCGTGTTCGCCGCGCTGGCCTGGATCAACAGCTTCCTGGTCATCTTCAACCTGCTGCCCGGCGCGGGCCTGGATGGCGGTCGGATCGTCCGAGCGGTTGCGTGGGCGCGCTCGGGCGATCCCACCCGGGCCGGGCTGGTTGCAGCCCGGTTCGGGCAGGTCACCGGGGCCGTCCTGGCTGCCGCTGGGGTGGCCGCGATCGCACTCGGGCACGTGACTGGCATCTGGATCGGGCTGCTCGGACTGATCATGGTGAGCGCGTCGCGGGCTGAGGCCCGCCAAACGCTGACCACTGCGGCCCTGTCCGGCCTGCGTGTCGGCGACATCCTGCCGCACCGCCAGCCGCCGGCCCCGACCGCGCAAGCCTGGCAGACAGTCCAGGCCTTCCTCGACGGCGACGACCCGCCCGGATCCGGGGGCCTGGCCGGACCAGGCGCCGGCATCGCGACCGCCTTCCCGCTCCGCGACTTCGATGGCGGGCCGGCCGGGCTGCTCACGCTGAGCCAGCTCGCTGCCGTCCCCGCCGATCACCGGGACGCTGTACGGCTCTCCCAGGTCGCGACGCCACTCGCCTACGTGGTGATGACCACACCAGACGAGCCCCTCAACGACCTGACTGCGCGCCTGTCCGTGCGCCCCGGGGTCCCGGCCGCGTTGCATACCGCGGGCCACGCCCTGGTCCTGGACGCCGAGGGCGCGGTAGCCGGGGTGCTCACCCCGGCCGACTTCGTCCGGGCTACCCAGCTGGGTGCGTTGCACCTGGGGCAGCCGGCTCGCTGAGCCGGGCCCGCCGGGTAGCCCGTGGATCTCGTGCATGTGCCGCTGTGGGTCTGGGCAGCCACGTTCGCGGTCCTGGCCGCGGTCGTCGCGACGGACCTGACGCTCAGCGCGCGCCGGCCCAGGCGGCCAGGCCTGCGCGAGGCCGCGCTCTGGACGCTCGGGGTGATCGCCCTCGCGGCGGCGTTCGGCGGGGTCCTGGCCGCCACGGCCGACCCGCCCGCGGCGGGTCAGTTCTTCGCCGGCTGGCTGACGGAGTACAGCCTGTCCCTGGACAACCTGTTCATTTTCGTGCTGCTCATCGGACGCTCCGCGGTACCGAGTGAGTACCACGGGCGCGTTTTGCTGCTTGGGATTATCTTCGCCCTTGCGCTGCGCGGCGTGTTCATCGCGCTCGGGTCGGTGGTTCTGAACCGGTTCGAGCCGGTCCTCTACCTGTTCGGGGCCTTCCTGCTGTATACGGCCATCAGGATCGTGCTACAGCGCCGCCCAGCGAGCGGGCCAGCAGGGATCAGCCTGCCGCAGCGCGCCGTGCGACGGGTCATCCCGGTGGCGCCGGAGGTCGACGGCGGGCGGCTGACCACGCGGATCCGGGGACGCCGCTACGCCACGCCCGTACTCATGCTCGTGGTCGCTATCGCCACCACCGACCTGGCGTTCGCGCTGGACTCGATTCCCGCGATCTTCGGGCTGACCCGGGATCCGTACCTCGTGCTCAGCGCCAACGTGTTCGCCCTGCTCGGCCTGCGCCACCTGTACTTCCTGATCGGCGGGCTGCTGACGCGGCTCGCTCATCTGTCCGCCGGCCTGTCGGTAATCCTGGGCTTCATCGGGGTGAAAATCATTAGCGAGGCCCTGCAAGCATCCGGCGTGGGCCGGATCGGCCCGCTGCCTGTGCCGCAGATCGGCACGGGCCTCTCCGTGGCCGTCATCGCGGGGGTGCTCGCCACCATCACCGTGACCAGCCAGCTGAGCACCCGGCACAGCCGCCCGGCGGCGCCTCCCGACCGGGTCCCTCCCGACATGGTCCCACCCGATCAAGCCCGGCCCGACCGGGCCCCGCCCGGCTAAGCCCTGCTCGATCAAGCCCTGCTCGATCAAGCCCTGCTCGATCAAGCCCTGCT
>DAIRVB010000200.1:0-7498 GCA_036803065.1 Streptosporangiaceae bacterium | reverse complement strand
CCGACGAACATCTCCACGAAGTCGGAACCGGAGATCGAGTAGAAGGGGACCCCAGCCTCCCCGGCCACAGCGCGGGCGAGCAGGGTCTTACCGGTGCCCGGCGGCCCGTAGAGCAGCACGCCCTTCGGGATCTTGGCGCCGATCGCCTGGAATTTGCCGGGGCTCTGCAGGAAGTCCTTGATCTCCTGGAGTTCCTCGATGGCCTCATCGGCCCCCGCCACGTCCCCGAAGGTCGTCTTCGGCGTGTCCTTGGTGATCAGCTTCGCCTTGGACTTGCCGAAGTTCATCACCCGCGAGCCGCCGCCCTGCATCTGGTTCAGCATGAACACGAAGAACAAGATGATCAGCAGGTACGGGAGGAGGCCGAGGATCAGGCTCCACACCGAGCTGCCCCTGGGCACCTGGACGTTGTAGCCCTGCGGCGGAAGGTGAGTCTGGAGCTGCGAAGCGAGCTGCTGCCCTTGATTTCCCACCCAGGAGGCCTCGTACTTCGCGCCTGACTTGGTGGTGATCTCGATCATCTGGCTCTTGTCGATCAGCAGCGCGGACTTGACCTGGCCCGATTCGATGAGCGAGACGACCTTCGACGTGTCCGCCGGGGTGTACGGAGTGCCAGAACTGGCATATTCGTACACCACGAAGAAGACAAGCAGCATCACAAGGACCGCCACGAACGGCCCGCGGAAATAGCGCTTCAGATCCATCGATGAACGACCCCGCCAGCGTATGGCGGGTTCCTCCTGACCAGCGTCATGTCCCGCCGACCCCCGGCGGGACTGCCTTGCGTCCCAATGACCATGCCCGGCTTCCTTGTCACTCCCGGCTGCGCTGCGGGGATATCCGACGGTACACCGCACTCCGGCGCGCCGGCACACGGAAGGCGCCGCCAGGCCTCAGCAACCCTTTCCCACCCCTCAACGCTTCTTATTGCGGATCGTGTTCCCCTGGCGACGTCGCCGCAGGGCCGGGCGAGCCGCCGTCCCGGCGGGATGAGTCTCCGGACCCCCCGTAGACATGCGGGGCAAGAGTCCCGATGAACGGAAGATTGCGGTAGCGCTCCGCGTAGTCGAGCCCATAACCGACAACGAATTCGTTGGCGATATCGAACCCGGTATAGGCGACCTCGACATCCATCTGCGCCGCAGCCGGCTTGCGGAGCATCACGCAGACCTGCACCGAGGCCGGCCCGCGCGACCGCAAGTTGCCTACCAGCCAGGACAAAGTGAGGCCAGAGTCGACAATATCCTCCACCACCAGCACGTGCTTGCCCGTTATGTCCGCATCGAGGTCCTTCAGGATGCGGACCACTCCTGACGACCTGGTCCCGGATCCGTAGGACGACACGGCCATCCAGTCCATCTGAACCGGGAGACGCATCGCCCGGGCCAGATCGGCCATCACCATGACCGCGCCCTTGAGCACGCCGACCAGCAGGATTTCGCGGCCGGCGTAATCAGCGTCGATCTGCGCCGCCAGTTCCGCCACCCGCGCCTGCACGCGGTCAGCGGGGATCAGCACGTCCTTGAGGTCGCCGCCTACGTCACTCGCGTCCACCCGCGCCCTCCGCGTCCTCGGGTCCAGTCGGCCCTGCCGTGGCTGCTGTGGCCGCCGCCAGCAGCAGCCTCCCATACTGCCGCCGCCCGCGGACGCCGCCCGGCAGGTCTGCCCAGCGCTGCCCGCGCCAGCCGGTCACCAGCGCGTCCAGCGCGTCGATGTGCCGCGTGGTGAGCGCGCCCGCCGGGCAGCCCGCCGCGATCGCCGACTCGCGGAGCACGCGGGTGCGGATGGCGACGGGCAGCAACGCCAGCCCGGCGGCGTCCAGCCCGCCGCCAGGGTCGCAGAGCCGCTGCCCTTCGACGCGGGCGAGCGCGTCCAGGGCGTCGCAGTCGGCGCGGAGCTGGCGGGCGCTCCGGGCGAGTGCCTCGGTGATGCCAGGCCCGAGTGCCTGCTCGAGCACGGGGAGGGCCTGGTGGCGCACCCGGGTGCGGCGGTACGCCGGATCCATGTTCTGCGGGTCGTCCCACGGCTCGAAGCCAAGTGCCTGGCAGGCTTCCCGGAGGGTGGCGCGGCCGACGCCGAGCAACGGCCTGCGGTAGCAGCCGCGCCGGGCCGGCATGCCCGCCAGTGAGCGCGCGCCGGAGCCACGCGCCAGGCCAAGCAGCACGGTCTCGGCCTGGTCGTCACGGGTGTGGCCGAGCAGCACGGCAGCCGCGCCGGTACTGCGCGCAACCCCGTCGAGCGCCTCGTACCTGGCCGTCCGAGCGGCGGCCTCCGGGCCGCCGTTGCCGGTCGGTGCGGCGACTGCGACGCGCACGCTGCGCACCGGGTCGAGGCCGAGCCCGGCGAGCATGGCGGCGACGGCACCGGCCCGCCGCGCGGAGCCCGCCTGCAACCCGTGATCGACCGTGACGCCGCCTCCGCGCAGGCCAAGGCGCGGCGCTTCATGCGCGAGCGCCGCGGCGAGGGCCAGTGAATCGGCGCCGCCCGAGCAGGCCGCGAGAACCAGGTCGCCTGGATCCAGGTCATCCAGGCAGTGCCGGACGCAGCTACGCGTCTCCGCTACCGCAGGACGCGGGCCCATGACGGTCAGCCGCCGGACGCCAGGGCGCCGGTCTCCCCGATCCGGTCAAGCCATCGCTGGGGGCTGGCGAACTCCTCCTTGGTCGGCAGGGTGGCCGGGGACGTCCAGACCTTGTTGAAGGTCGCCATCCCGGCTTCCTCCACCACGGTCCGCACGAAGCGGGAACCCTGCGCGTACTGCTTCATCTTCAGGTCGATGCCGAGAATCCGCCGAAGGGCCCGCTCCAGCCGGCCGGCCGTCACCCGGCGCTCGTTGAATTTCGCCCTGATGTCCTCCACCGAGGGCACCACGCGCGGTCCCACCGCGTCCATCACGTAGTCGCCGTGCCCCTCCACGAGCGTCATCACGCTGGTGAGCCGGTCAAGAATCTCCCGCTGCCGCGGGGTCTGGATGCCCGCGATGAGGCTGTCACCCTCCCCGTCGCGCACCCCGCCCGCCACTGCCTCCGCCGCCGAGCGCAGCCGGTCCATGATCGTGGCCGGGTCCAGGTCGGACGCGAGCAGGAAATCGGTCATCTGCTCCTGCACGTATCCGCGCAGCCAGGGCACAGCGGTGAACTGAGTCCGGTGGGTCTCCTCGTGCAGGCACACCCAGCGCCGGAAGTCATGGGGGTCAACCCCGAGTTCGCGCTCCACCATGAGGATGTTCGGCGCGACCAGGGTCAGCCGGCCGGCCGGCGCGCTGCCTGCCGGGGCGCTCGGGTCGGGGGGGAGGAAGAGCTCGTACTGTCCCAGCACCCGGCCGGCCAGGTAGGCGAGGATCAGCCCGGCCTGTACGCCGGTGACCCGGGATCCCACCGCCCCCATCACCGCGCCGCCTGGCGGGCCGCCTTTCTCCCGCAGGTGCCGGGCCAGCGGGTCGAGCACGACGCGGAACCCGTCCACGTTCGCGCGGATCCACCCGGGCCTGTCCACGACAGCCACCCATCCGCCGTCCGGCGCACTGGCCATGCCGGTGACCTCACGGACCGGCTCGGCGACGGCCGCAGCCAGTTCGCGGAGTTCGGTGACGACCCCCCGCGCCTCGGACAGGCTTACCTGGGGCCCTGGCCGGGTCAGCCTGACCCCGGTGGAAATGGCCAGATCCCAGTCGATCATCTGCGCGCTGCTCACCCCTCCACCGTACGTCGTCGGCAACGTAGGCCGGGTCCGGCGGCCCCGGAGTCAGGTCCGTCGCGGTCAACAGGCGCCGGCCGGTGCCCGGTGCGCAGGCCGTCCCCGTTGACGCACCCAGGGCGTGTTAGGGCGTGTCCCTAGCGGCAGCCGCAGCCCGCCAGGGCCGTGACCATCGCGTCGATCTGGGCGGCCGCCTGGGACAGGCTGGCGGGCGACACCTCGTCGGCCATGAAGGCGAAATCGAGGACCTGGCCCTGCTTGTCGTAGGCGAGTCCCGCCATGGCCGCCACCGTGTCCAGGTTCCCCGTCTTGGCCTGCACCACGCCCAAGGCTGGCGCCTGGAAATGCCCGAACACGCTCTGGTCCGGCGCCAGGGTGCCGGAGAAGCCCGCGACCGGCATTCCGGTGATGGCCGATCTGAGCCGGGGGTGCGCCGGCCCGGAGGCCAGGGCGACCAGGCTGGTCAGCGCGGCGGGGGTGACCCGGTCGTCCGGGGACAGGCCGCTCCCGTCGACCAGGTAAATGCTCCCGGAGATGCCCAGTCCGGCCAGCACGTGGGTGACCGCCGCCGCCGCGTCGCTGAACGATGCCGGCGCGCCGGTGTGCAGCGCGACCTGCCGGGCGAGATCCTCCGCGATCACGTTGTTGCTCTCCCGCAGCATCCAGCCGACCATGTCGGCCAGCGGCGGCGACTTGACCGCGGCGATCGTGGCGGCACCCGGCGCCGCCGCAGCCTCCGCCACCGGCCCGACCACGGTGATCCCGTCGGCGTTTAGGCAGGCGACGAAGGCTCCCGCCGCGTCCGCGGCCGGGGTCAATGATCGCGGCCGGAAATTGCCCGGGTCGGCGGCATCCTCCGGGACGCCCGCCGGGGTCAGTCGGCCCTGATCAATTTCGAGCGACGTGATACCGGTCACATTTCCGGTGCTGATGTAGCCGGCAGGCCAGCCCGGCGCCAGCAGCGGGCCGGTGAACAGCGACGTGTTGTAGCTCAGCCGGATCTGGGAGCGGCCCTGGGCCCGCAGCGAGCGGGCCGTGGCGGCCGCCAGGGCCGCGAGCGTGGCCGGCTGAGGGTAGTCCGAAGCAGGCGGAGGTCCCGCCGCTAGCGTGGGGTCACCCCCGCCCACCAGGACGATCGATCCGCCCGTGGCGCCCGCCACGACACGGGTGGTGAACCGGGCGGCCGGGCCGAGCACGGTCAGCGCGGCCACCGCGGTGGCCAGTTTCGCGGTCGACGCGGGCCGCGTGGGCGAACTTGCATTGCTGGACCACAGCACCGCGCCGGATACGGGATCGGTGACCACCACCCCGACATGTGAGCCCAGCACCGGAGAAGCGAGCATCGGGGTGAGCGTGGTGGACAGGCCGGCGCTGGTCGGCAGCGGCCCCGACCGCAGCGCCGGGAACAGGACCTCTCCCGGCGCGGCCACCGGCGCCTCGGCCACGCGCGGAATCTTCCACAGCGCGAGCCGCGCGGGCAGCAGGGCCGCCACCGCCACTCCGGCGCCCAGGGTGCACACGTTCAGCATGGCCAGCGAGATCAATGCGTTGACCCGGAGGCGGTTCGCCAACACCCCTCCTCTCACGAGATGCTTGATCCAGTCGGGAGTCAATCACTTTCGCGCCCAGGGAGCGACATCGTGGACTTCGAGGTAGTTATCGAGATCCCCAAGGGGCAACGCAACAAGTATGAGATGGACCATGCGACGGGCCGGATCCGGCTGGACCGGATGCTGTTCACATCCACCAGGTACCCGTCTGACTACGGGTTCATCGAGGACACGCTGGCCGACGACGGCGACCCGCTCGATGCCCTGGTCATCCTGGACGAGCCGACCTTCCCAGGCTGCCTCATCACGTGCCGCGCGATCGGCATGTTCCGCATGCGGGATGAGAAAGGCCTGGACGACAAGGTGCTCTGCGTGGCCTCCACCGACCCGCGGATGAGCCATTTCGCAGACATCGAGGACGTACCCGAATTCGACCGCCTGGAGATCCAGCACTTCTTCGAGGTCTACAAGGCACTGGAGCCCGGCAAAGAGGTGGAGGTCGCCACCTGGGTGGGCCGCGCGGAAGCGGAGGCCGAGATCATCGCATGCCGGGAACGCGAGGCGCGGTCAGCGGCCAGGATGGTCAGCAACCGCACTGACCCTGCTCGCCCGCAGGTCACCTGATGGGCAACACTGTGTAGGCGACACTGTGTAGAGGACATGTGCGCAGCACATTGCGAGGAGGCACCCGTGGATCACGCGGAGGACGCGCTGAGCCGGGCGCCCTTGTTTGAGGCACTTGACGAAGACGGCGCGAAGGCGCTGCGGTCCATGCTTGCCGACGTCGAGCTTCCCCGGGGCGACCGGCTCTTCCACGAAGGCGACGCCGGAGACCGGCTGTATGTGGTGCTTGAGGGCAAGATCAAGCTGACCCGTGCCGCGTCGGACGGCCGGGAGAACCTGCTCAGCGTGCTCGGGCCGAGTGAGATGTTCGGCGAGTTGTCCCTCTTCGACCCCCGGCCGCGCACATCAAGCGCGGTCGCCGTCACCGACGCGCGGCTCGCCGCGCTCGCCCACGCCGACCTGCTGAGCTGGCTCACCGGCCGTCCCGATGTGGCCCTGCACCTGCTGCGCGCCCTCGCGCAACGGTTGCGCCGGGCCAACGACGTCATGGCCGACCTGGTCTTCACCGATGTACCGGGCCGGGTGGCCAAGGCCCTGCTCGACCTGGCCGACCGGTTCGGCGAGCAGCAGGACGAGGGGCTGCAGGTACACCACGACCTCACCCAGGAGGAACTGGCCCAGCTGGTCGGGGCGTCACGGGAGACCGTCAACAAGGCACTGGCCGATTTCGCGGCGCGCGGCTGGCTGCAGCTGTCGGCCAAGTCCGTGCTGCTGATCGATCCTGACCGGCTGGCCAAGCGCGCCCGGTAGACCGGGCCGGCGGCCGCCGCCAGTGGTCTGTTACCAGCCACTAGTACTCACCCCGGGCGGCAGGGCGCCCTGGTCGGCCAAGTACGCCAGCTGGGCCCGGACCGACCACTCCGCGAACGGCCACAGGCCGCGGTCCACGTCCACATAGACCCGGGCGACTATCTCGGCCGCGCTGCGGTCCCCGGCGGCGAGCGCGGCCGCCACCTCAGCCAGCCTCTCCCGGCGGTGCGCGATATAGAAGTCGAGCACCCCAGCCGGGTCGGCGAGAAGCGGCCCGTGGCCCGGCAGCAGCACCTGCAGCCGCGCCTCGTCGGCGAGGGCCCGCAGCCGGTCCAGCGAGACCAGGTAGTCGGCCAGGCTGCCGTCCTGGGCGATCACCGTCGTCCCGCGGCCGAGCACGGTGTCCCCGGTGAGCAGGGCACCGTCCGCGGGCAGCAGCAGGCAGACCGAATCCGCGGTGTGCCCGGGAGTGCCCACCACCTGCACCTCGCAGCCCGCGGCCGTCAGCGTGTCCCCCGGGCCAAGGCCCGCGCCGCCGAGCCGGAAGGCTGGGTCCGCGGCGAGGACCGGGGCACCGGTCAGCGCGGCCAGCCTGGCTGCTCCGGCGGAGTGATCGCGGTGGCCGTGGGTGAGCAGGATCTGGGCCACCCGCTGCCCCGCCCCGGCCAGCAGGTCGATGACCCGGCGCACGTGATCCTCATCATCTGGTCCCGGGTCCACGACCAGCGCCGACGGCCCGCCAGGTTCCGCGATGAGCCAGGTATTGGTTCCGTTGAGGGTCATTGGGCTTGGGTTGGGGGCCAGCACGCAGCGGGCGCGTGACGTCCCGGAGCCGTCGGCCGGCGGTGCCCCGTCGGCCGGCGTCACAACGGATACTC
>DAIRVB010000199.1:0-7514 GCA_036803065.1 Streptosporangiaceae bacterium | reverse complement strand
CGGCAGCCCCTGGTGCAGCCGCGGAAGATCTCCACGCTGAACCGCTCGTGCACCGTCTCGTGCACCGGCACGATGGGCTTGCTCGGGTACTGCCAGGCGTCCAGATCCATAACCGTGTGCTTGGCGATGCTGTAGGGCGCCTCCGGGCGGTTCGGCGCGACCCGCTTGATCCGGCCGTCCGGCAGGTAGTCCACGTCGTAGAAGCGCGGCACGTAGACCCCGCCGCCTGCCGCGAGCGCGATCAGCAGGCCGTCCCTGCCCCCGGGGCGCCCGTCCCGCTTCCAGTCCCTGATCAGCGCCGAGATGGTCAGCGCGGCCTGCTCGCCGTCGCCGAGCACCGCCCCGTCGATGAACTCCGCGATGGGCTCGGGGTTGAACGCCGCGTGCCCGCCCGCCAGCACGACCGGGTCTTCGGCCCCCCGGTCGGCGGCCACCAGCGGGATGCCGGCCAGGTCGAGCGCGGTCAGCAGGTTCGTGTAGCCAAGTTCCGTCGCGAAGCTCACGCCGAGCACGTCGAACGCCCGTACCGGCCGGTGCGCGTCCACCGTGAACTGGGGGATCTCATGCTCACGCATCAGGGCTTCGAGATCCGGCCAGACGCTGTAGGTTCGCTCCGCGAGCACGCCCTCGGATTCGTTGAGGACCTCGTAGAGGATTTGGATTCCCTGGTTGGGCAGGCCGATCTCATACGCGTCCGGGTACATGAGTGCCCAGCGAACCTCAGCGGCGTCCCAGTCGCTGACGACCGAGTTCAGTTCGCCGCCCACATACTGGATCGGCTTGCGCACCAGGGAGAGCAGCGGCTCCAACCGGGGGTAGACCGATTCCACAGGCATTCCCACAGCCTACTTGCGGCCCGTGCTGTCCGCGTTCGGGCACCCTCCGGGATGCGGGTGGCGCCGGCGGGAAGCGGGTGCCGGCCAGCCCGGCGGGGCCCGGGTGGCGGACACGAAGACATTCCATGATCACGGAGGATTTGCGGCTCCATATGGCGCGGATCCTCCGTGATCATGGAATTCAGCACGCGGGGGCGGCGCGGGAGGGGTTAGTCGAAGACGCGGTGCTAGTCGAAAACCGAATGGCGGCGGTGGACGGCCTGAAGGACGCCAATGGCGATCATGTCGGCGAACATGGCGGAGCCGCCGTAGGACACGAACGGCAGCGGCAACCCGGTGACCGGGGTGATCCCGATCGTCATCCCGATGTTGATGAAGGCCTGGAGCGCGAACCAGATCGCGATGCCCGAGGCCACCAGCAGGCCGAACTGGTCGTCGGCGCGGACCGCGATGCGCAGCGAGCGGATCAGCAGCACCGCGATCAGGCCGATGATCACGATCGCGCCGACGAAGCCGAGTTCCTCCCCGGCCACCGCGAAGATGAAGTCGGTGTGCTGCTCGGGCACGAAATTCCCGGCGACCAGCGAGCCGTGGAACAGCCCCTGGCCGAACATGCCGCCCGAGCCGATCGCGATCTTCGCCTGCGCCGCGCTGTAGCCGGTTCCCCTGGGGTCGGCCGACGGGTTGATGAACGCGGTGAGGCGCTGCACCTGGTAGGGCTTGAGCAGGTGCAGGCTCCACGTCACCAGGGCGGCCAGCGCGGTGACAGCACCGAGCCCGGCGAGCCAGCGCAGCCTGATCCCGGACAGCGCGATCATGCCGACCAGCACCGCCACCATCAGGATCAGCACACCCAGATCGGGCTGGGCTACGACCAGGCCGAGCGGGAGCGCCCCGCAGGCCAGTGCCGCCGCCAGGTCCCGGGGCCGCGGGCGCCGGTCCCCGTCGCGCAGCTCGCTGAGGATCAGGGCCACCATCAGGATCAGCGTGACCTTGGCGAACTCCGACGGCTCCGCCTGGAAGCCGCCGGGCAGCGCGATCCAGGAATGCGCGCCGTTGACGATGCTGCCGAGCGGGCTGAGCACCACCAGCAACCCGATGGACGTGATGGCGTAGCCGACCGGCGCGTAAATGCGCAGCATCCGGTAGTCGAGCGAGCTCACGGCGGCCATCAGGATCAGGCCGATGACGATGTTGAGCAGTTGCTTCTTCAGGTACGTCTGGGGATCCCCGCCGGCCCGGGCCAGCCCGTGCTCGGTGGCTGACCAGACCAGCAGCGTGCCGAGCAGGCTGAGCCCGAGCACCCCGAGCATCAGCGCCCAGTCCAGGTGGCGCAGGAACGACTGCCGGGCCAGGGCGCGATGCCAGAGGCTCCTGGGGCGCATGCCACCGGAGCGCAGGGCCCCCGGACGCAAACCACCGGGACGCAGGCCGCCGTAGCCTGGCCTGGACTGCTGCACCGGACTGAGCCTGCCGTACGCGGAGCCGGGCCCCCCGGGCCGGCCCGTCCAGCTACGCCAGCCCGCGCTCACGACGACCCCTGGTACCCGGCCGGCGCGGTGATCTGGCCGGATGAGGAGATCGCGGGAAGTGCGTTCGGCGCCGTGCCGTGCGGGAACGCCGCCGGATGGCCCTCCAGCCCGTAGATGTCGTCCCAGATCTGGCGCACCGCGGGCGCGGCCACGTCAGCGCCGTAGTTCGAGTCCGGAATCATGACCACCACGACGTACTTCGGGTCATGGCACGGCGCGAAAGAGGCGAATACCGAGGTGACCGAGCTGTTGAAGACTTCGGCCGTGCCCGTCTTGCCGGCCACGCACACGGTGCTCAGCGGGAACCCGCGGAACGCGCCCGCGGCCGTGCCCTGGGTCACCACGCCGGCCAGCGCGTCCCTGATGTAGGCCAGGGTGCTCGCGGCGACCGGCAGGTGCCTGATCACCGGCGGGTTGATCCGCTGCACGACCGCGCCGCTGGGGCTGACGAGCGCCTCGCCGATCCGTGGGCTGTACAGCGTGCCCCCGTTGGCCAGGGCCGCGTACGCGTTGGCCAGCTGCAGCGGGGTGACCGCGATGTAGCCCTGGCCGATGGCGGCAATGGCCGCCTGGCCGGGCTCCCACACGTTGCCGTAGCGGCAGTCCTGGTATTCGATCCGCTGCACGTAGGAGCCGTTCGCCTGGCCGTACTTGCACCAGTTCTGGCCAGCGTGGGCATTCTCCTTCCAGAGGTAGTACAGCCATTCGCGGGTCGGCACGCTGCCGTTGCTCTGCTCCGGCAGGTCGATCCCCGGGGGCTGGCCGAACCCCCAGGCCAGCTCCATTTTCTGCATTTCCTGGATGGGGGCCTTCGGGCTGGTGACGACGTTGTCATTCGGGTGGTCGGCCAGGTATATGTCGTTGGCGAGCTCGTAGAATACCGTGTCGCAGGAGACGACGAGGGCCTGGTGCAGGCTGATCGGGCCGAGGCCCGGCTCGCCGTCATTGGCGAACGACTGCCCCCCGATGTTGACCGTGGCCGGGCAGTCGTAGCTGTTGCCGAGGCTGTAGCCGGCCGCGACCGCCGCGGCCGCGGAGGTCACCTTGAAGGTGGAGCCCGGCGCGTACTCCCCCTGGGTGACCCGGTTCAGGATCGGCTCGCTGTCGGCGGTGCCGAACAGCTGCTGGTACTGCGCCTCGGAGATGCCGCCGTTCCAGATGCCCGGGTTGTAGCTCGGGGCGCTGGCCATCGCGACCACCCGGCCGGTGGTGGTCAGCACGACCGCCGCCCCGGTGGTCGCGTGGGGGTTGCCCTGGAGCTGCGCCTTGCGGATCGTGGCGGCCAGGATATTTTGCACATCCGCCTGAAGCCGCGCGTTGATGCTGGTCACCAGGTCGTCGCCGGACTTGGCCGGGGTTGTCTTGACTGTGCCAAGTTCCTGGCCAGCGCTGTTCACCGACAGCACCTCGGTGCCTGGCGTGCCCTCTAGCTGGGTGTTGTACTGCTCCTCCAGCCCGGCCTGGCCCACCAGGTCCTCACCGGCGAAGCCGGTCGTCGGCAGGCGCTCCTGCTTCATCTCCTGCGCGGTGATCGGGCCCAGGTACCCGAGGGCCTGCGCCGGGTCGGCGCCGTGCGGCTGCGGGTAGCTGGCGACCGGCTCCACTCCCGCGGTGACCGCGGGGAAGTCCCTGTGATCCTGCATGATCTGCACCGCGACCGCGTCAGAGACGTCCTGGGCGACGGGGATCGGCTGGTACGGCGACCCCCGCCAGCATGGCTGGGGCACCCCGGCGGTGCAGAGCCGCACCTTCTCTGTGATCAGCTTGTCGGACATGCCGAGCAGCTTGGCCAGCTTGCGCAGGACCGCAGCGCCGCCGTCGCTCTGCTGCGACAGCTGCGGGTTGCTGACCGACACCACCAGCGCCGTGCGGTTGCTGACCAGGGCATTGCCGACATCGTCGAGGACCTGGCCGCGGACCGAGGGGACGATGACGTTCCTGGTCTGGTCCTGCGCGGCGAGGTTGACGTAGGACGGGCCGGTCATCACCTGCAGATACCACAGCCGGCCGCCGAGCGAGACGAGCAGCGCCGCCACTACCACGTACAGCACCACGAGGCGCCGCCGCGACGCCGTGATCATGACAATCCTCCCGTCCGCTTGCTGCCGATCCGCCAGACGGTCGACCGGCGGCCGAACACGGCGCGTCGCCGGCTCCGGCGCAGCAGGCCACCGCGGGCGAGCCCGCCACGCCGTGTCCTGCCGTGCAGCGCCATGCCCCGGCCGGGCTGGCGGCGGAAGCGTGGCCGCGCGCCTTTTCCTGATCCGGCGGACCCCAACCCATTCCGCAACGCTGTCCCGCCGCCACTCAGCGAGCTGCCCCCAGGGCCGCTACGGCGCAGCGCACTACCCCTCGGCACCCGGCCGCGCAGCACGCGACGACCCGGAGCCCAGCCGCCGAGCCGCCGTCGGCCGAGCACGGAGCTGCCCACCGCGCCGTCGCGGCGGCGGGCGGAGCCGCCCAGCCGCAAGTGCACCGGGCGGACCGGGCGGGTCCGGGCGGCGGGTCCACCACTGGCCGAGCCACCACGGGCCGAGCCGCCGCGGCCATGGCCGAAGCGCATATGCACCGGGCGGGCCGCGAGCGTTCTGGGGATCGCGCCACCCCGGGCGGACCCGGCCTGCCCGCCGCGCAGCCGCAGATGCAGCGGGCGCGCCGCGAACACCTGAGTCGCGGCGCGGCCCGCCCGCTGGCCTGCGCCGCCGATCCAGCCATCGCCGGGCCGTCCGGCCGCTGCCCGCAGCCGCGGGCTGCGCCCCGTCCCGGTGTCCCGGATGGCCCCGGCGGCGGCCGGGACCGCCCGGGCCGGGCCGCGCCGCGCACCGCCGCGGGCCAGGGCTCCCCCGGCCGCCCAGCCGCTGACGGCCACCACCACATACAGCGCGAACGGGCACACCAGGAGGTCATAGCCGAGCGAGACGGGGAGCACATGGCCGACCGCGGACCAGGTGACGCCCGGATCACCGAACAGCATCCCGACCATCGCGGACAGTGCCTCGCCACCCGCGGTGCACAGGGCCATCGCGCCCAGCGGCTGCCAGGTGGCCCGGCCGAGGCTGCCGCCGAGCCGCCCCGCGGCGTACCCGGCCAGGCAGAACACCAGCGCGGACTGGCCCACCAGGTGGCTGGCGGGCGGCGCGATGTCGAGCGCCAGGCCCGCGAAGAAGCCGGTCAGCATGCCCTCCGCCGGGCCGCCGGTCAGCGCGATCGCGACCACCAGGATCAGGACGAGATCCGGTGCCGCGCCACCCGGCAGCGGCAGGCCGTTCAGCACGGTCAGCTGGATCAGGATGGCCGCCAGCGATGCGACGGCCACCAGCGCGGCGCGGCCCACCTCAGCCCCCTGGCCCGGGCGTGGCGGTGGACGCGGGTTTCGGCGTGGCGGTGGACGACGGTTTCGCCGTGGCGGTGGACGCCGGCGCCGGCGGAGGCGGCAGCACCGAGTCCCGCGGATTGGTGCGGGGCGGCGCCACGACGACGCCCACCACGCCGATGCTGGCGACGCTCACGAAGGGCCGGACAAGTGCCTGGCGCATCAGCGAGCTCCCGGCGTCCTCCACCTGGGTGATCACGCCGACCGGGACCCCGGCCACGTACGGCGTGCCGTCCGCGGAGCCAAAGGTGACCAGCTGCTGCCCCGGCCGGAGCTGGGCGCTGCCGCTGAACACCTGCAGGCGAAGCAGCCCGGCGCTGGAAATGGACTTGCCGGTCCCGGTCACCGCGCCGATCAGCCCGGTGCCCGCCAGCCGGACCCCGACGGTCGCGCTCGCGTCCGTGGTCAGCAGGACGGTCGCGGTCGCCGCGCTCACGGCGGTGACCGTGCCGACCAGCCCCGCGCCGTTCAGCACGGTCTCGTTGGCCTTGATGCCGTCCAGGCGGCCGGCGTCAATCGTGATCGTGTCCGCATAAGCCGGGCCGGCCGCGATCACGTTCGCCGCCACGATCCGGTACCCACCACGCCCGGCCAGCCGCAGCAGGCGGTCCAGCTGGTCCGACTGGGCCCGGCTCAGCCGCTCCTGGCTGAGTTCCGCCCGGGCCTGAGCGAGCTGGCGCTGCAGCGAGGCGATCTTCGCCTGCGATCCTGACCCGCCGGCGAGCTGCCTGACCGGAGTGGTCAGCAGGCTGACCGCGCCCTCGGCCGACCCGAAGACCGAGCCACCGAAGGAGCTCAGGCTGTGCAACGGCGACGCCGTGCCGTCACGGTAGTCGATAGTGATCAGCGCGAGTGCGGCCGCCAGGAGCAGGCCCAGAACCAGGCGAGTCCGCCGGGTGTCATGCACCGGATTCCCTCATCCCTGCCGCGGCTGCGGCTGACGCTTTCCGGCGGTCAGCGCCTGGACTCCGGTACCAGCACCTGGCGCAGCGTGTCGAAATCCTCCACGCACTTGCCGGTGCCGAGTGCGACCGAATCGAGGGGGTTGTCGGCGATGTGCACCGGCATGCCGGTCTCCTCGCGGATCCGCTCGTCCAGGCCGCGCAGCAGCGCCCCGCCACCGGTCAGCACGATGCCCCGGTCCATGACATCACCGGCCAGCTCGGGCGGGCATTTGTCCAGTGTGGCCTTGACCGCGTCCACGATGAGGTTGATCGGCTCCTCGATGGCCCGGCGGATCTCCTCGGCGGAGATCACGATGGTCTTCGGCAGGCCGCTGACCAGATCCCGGCCGCGGATCTCGGCATGCGGCTCGTCCACCGAGGGGAACGCGGAACCGAGGGCCATCTTGATCTCCTCGGCGGTCCGCTCGCCCAGCATGAGGGAGTACTCCTTCTTGCCGAAGGTGATGATCGCCTGGTCCATCTCGTCCCCGCCGATGCGGATCGACTGGGAGGTCACGATGCCGCCCAGCGAGATCACGGCCACCTCGGTGGTGCCGCCGCCGATGTCGACCACCATGTTCCCGGTCGGCTCGTTGACCGGCAGGCCCGCCCCGATCGCCGCGGCCATGGGTTCCTCGATGATGTACACCCGCCGGGCGCCGGCCTGGTGCCCGGCCTCCTTGACCGCGCTCTGCTCCACCCCGGTGATCCCGCTCGGCACCGCGACGACGACCCGCGGCTTGGCCAGGTGCCTGCGGCGGTGCACCTTCTGGATGAAGTAGCGGAGCATCCGCTCGGTCACGTCGAAGTCGGCGATGACCCCGTCCTT